>JAEUQL010000113.1 GCA_016789295.1 Blastocatellia bacterium
CACTCTAGGCTACCGTCTTATACAAACAGTAATACCATTTGGAGATCTTTTATGAAACTAAGAAGATTTTTCTCACTACTGCTTCTCTGCCTCTCCATAGCTTTTGCTCACAGGGCTACGCTAGCCGATACACTCAAGCTCAAGAGCGGAGAGGTCGTAAAGGGTAGAGTCATCAGCTATAACAACAATATCTTCACTGTAGAGATGAAGTTTGGCTCTTTCAGCAAAGTTAGAGCCTCTATTGATGTAAGAGATATCGAGACCATAGAGTTTGATGGCCAGAGTGACACACAAACATCTTCAAATACACCTGCACCTTCTCCTACGGTCAGACCGCCACAGAGCAGTCCTGCTTCGAGCAGCAGCACACCAACCACCAGCAAAAGCAGTCCACCCAGTTCACCATATCTACCTACAGCAACTTCGACTCCAGTCACTACAGCATCACGACCGCCAGCGACTAATCCAAAATCTGATCCGCTAAACAATGATGACATAACTACAGAAACTCCTACGTCAAAAGGCAAACCTGCCACAACTATACCAACCATTCCCAGGGATTTTGTAGTGACAGTTCCAGCAAAAGATGACTGGACATATGCTAACATCAGCGTGAAACGTGGTGACAAGATACAGCTCAATGCCACAGGCAAAGTAAAACTCTCTTCTTCAAAAGAGTCTGGCCCCGATGGCATAAGTCTTGATGACAAAAATAAACTTATTCTCGACAAACCTACAGGCTCTTTGATAGCAGTCATTGGCGACGAGAACGACGACTTTATCTATATTGGAAACCAGAAAGAGTTTATTGCTGCTAGAGATGGTAAGCTCTTTCTAAGCATTAACGAAGGGGATATTTCGGATAATGAAGGAGCTTTTACAGTTAGAGTAAGGGTAGAGCCTTCTAAATAATTGCAGAAGCTAATATTGAAAGTGCTATAAAGACCATTGCATAGCTTCTACTCCTGGTTTTTACTGGAGAAGAACTAAGATCAATGGTTCTTTACCTCACTGGCATTTAAATATATAATCCCAACGACCGACATATCTTCTGAACAAGTAGACAGGAAAACTCGATGAAGCGCTGCCCAAAGTGTCCAGAAGTCTATTCCGACATGATGCACTTCTGCCCAAACGATGGTAGCCAGCTTGTACCAATAGTTGCGCAAGATCCACTTATCAACAACACTATCGATGGTAAATACGTGATAGAGGCTGTGATTGGTAAGGGTGGGATGGGTGTTGTCTATCGAGCACGTCATACAAACTTCAACCGAAAGTTTGCAATCAAAGTCCTCAAAAGCGAACTTGTTAATGATCCACAAGCAGTAAAAAGATTCCGTAATGAAGCAAATGCAGCCGGTGCTATTAGACACCCCAATGCTATAGCTATAACAGATTTCAACATAACTCCAGATGGCCTTGCCTATTTAGTCATGGACTATGTTGAAGGGCGGTCACTGCGCGAAACCCTGAAGAAGGAAGGTGCTCTTTCATACCTCAGAACTATAAAGCTGATATCTCAAGTTTGTGATGCAGTAGCAGCAGCTCACCGCAAAGGCATTATTCATCGCGATCTGAAACCCGATAACATAATGGTAGAAACTCCCGAAGATGATCCAGAAAATGAGATCGTCCACGTTTTAGACTTCGGCATAGCAAAACTGAGCCAAAATCCAGCCTACAGCGAGAATATTACTGTTGGAGGAGCAATACTTGGCTCTCCTTACTATATGTCTCCAGAACAGTGTGACGGGCGTCAATTAGACCTCCGCTCTGACATTTATTCGATAGGAATTATTCTCTATGAGATGGTTACTGGAAAGGTACCTTTTCGCGCACAGACTCCTTGGGGCTTGGTCAAAATGCACTGCTCTGCTACCCCACAACCACCCAGCAAACACCGTCCAGACATAGTTCCACTCTTAGAGAAGACTATACTTAAAGCACTGCTCAAAGACCCCAACGACCGCCAACAATCTGCCATGGAACTCAAACGCGAGTTAGAAGCGATTCTTGGCTCGGACACAAGTTTTGGTGTGCGTTCTAGTTCATCTCCAGGCTTCTACGCTGGCAACCTTGCAGAAGCCCCCCCTCCACCAAAATCGAAGGCTGAAGCTTCTACTGCACCTCTTGATGAATCATTGGCAAAAAAGGTGGCAGAAAGTTTCACAGGTGAAGAACTCTCTAAAAGCGATGAAATCTCTTCCGCAACTTCTCTGGTAGGCAACTTAAAAACGACGCCTATGCCAGCAATAGAGCCAGAAAACACAAAATCTAGCACAGGAAGCTCTCAAGAACAGAAAGAATTAGAAGAGTTGGCTCGCCAGCTTGAAGCAGAAATGCAGCAATTCAAATCACGAAAAGGCTCTACGGAAAATAGGCCAAAAGCAAAAATTAAAAGGCCATTGACTGTAAACCAGAATTCGTCAACTTCGATGGATTCTCTGGCCAATGAGCTAGCACGCGAACTAGAAAGGATGAATTCTGAGTTGGCATCCAAGCCTTCGCCTTCATCCCCGTTTCCAGCAGTTCCACAGTTTATGCCTCCTTCTACAACGCCTGCAGTGGCTCCATCACAGTCAAGTGCACCACCTCTTTCTGCAGTTCAGACACCTCCAGAAAATCAGCTTTCCAAACAGGTTGTTACTCAGTATTCTTCTGGCCAAGTTACTAGCTACGGCGAAGCCCAAACATCCGAGATATATGATATAGCCGAAGAGTTCTCATTGGCACTACCAGAAATGGTTGAAGACCTAATGCTTAGTGTCTCAGAGACTATCCATTTCAAAGCCGATCTTCTCTTCAAGCAGCCTACACAACAAGCTACATCACAGAAGATGCCTAGCCATTCGGGTGTCAAAAGCTCTCCTAATGTCTCCTTTGACAGATCGATTGCAGACCGTAGCGAACTACCGTCTAAAGCACAAAATCAACAGATAGCTCAGAAAAAGGCTTTAGAAGAGACAGAAAAGTTCAAAAAGAAGTTACTCGCAATAGTAATAACAGCTATCGGCTTAATCCTTATAATTTCTGGCATACTCTACGTGCTGCGCTCCAGAAAGGCTGCGCCGCCCCAACCAGTCTCTTCATTGTCTAAAAAGTTAGAACCTAGCAAGTATAGTAGTTTAACGCAGTCAAGATCTGATCTGTAGATTCTAGGTTTGGTAGAAATTAAATATCTTCAACTTCTGTGAGGCAAAATGTTCACTATTCAAGCTCGTATCGAGAAAAAATACCAGTTAAGCGCAGAAAAAAATCGGCTATACGAATTCTTTTCGGATATCAATAGCTACCCACGTTACATGCCAGACATTTTTCATAAAGTTGAACCTATTAAAGGAACGGTCTCACTGTGGACACTCAAAATAGACGTTTCTGCTGGTAGTCCACTAGTAGTCAAGGTTGAGCTAGACAAAAAGGGTGACGAAGCATCATTGATCGCCTATGAGCCTCTTACAAACTCCCAAAACCATTTAGCACTCAAAATAAAGCTTGGAGAAAGTAGTTTAGGTCTATCCAAAACCGACCTGATCTTTATTTTAGAGATAAAACTTGAAAGAAACCGCAGCTCTGAAGTCCATCCTCTCGCTGGCCTGCTTGGTGAAAAAGCTATAAACAAGATAGTGCAGAAACATGCCGAGGGATATATTGACGATTTTGTTAAAAGTGGTGAAGAGAAAGCAGCAAGAAAGAGATAAGAATAATGGCTATAGGAATGATCAGCAGAAAGACCCTCCTTTTTGGGTTTCTCCTTTCGTCTGCAGCCTATGTAGCATCTCTACACATGCTGCCTTACACAGGAAGCTTTCTGGTTAAATCACTGCCTATCTTTATACTTACTTTTATTGCATCTAAAGCAATATCAAAGACGACTGGAAAGCTTTTAATAGCAGCTCTACTACTATCTGCAGCAGGAGATATAGCACTTGCACTCAAAGATGGAAAATACTTTGTTACAGGGCTAGGTCTATTTCTGTTAGCTCATGTCTGCTATATTCCTGCCTTTCTACTAGAAGCTAAGCTTACAAGACTTAAAAGCCCAACGGTTGTTGTCACTACATTTCTGTTGATTGCATATTCTTTAACTATATCCTCCCTGCTTGAGCCAAACTTGGGGAGCCTTCAAATCCCTGTATTTTTGTATATTACAGTTATCACTTCTATGGGGATCGCTTCTGCAGTGCGCAGCTTTGACTTGGTATTTCTTGGTGCCATCTTTTTTATTGCTTCTGATTCTATGATTGCGATCAATGGTTTTTTTAGACCTATTGTGGGTGCAAAATATTGGATTATGCTAACCTACTACATTGCACAGTTTCTTATAACAGAAGGATTAGTAGATCAGTTTGACAACAAGAGTTGATGAACAAAATCTACCGGTTTTTGCGTTTACTGAGCAACTACTATTTTGACAGACGGCACTATTTATGATCCAAATACGTAAAACTTTTTCTACTCTCTTTCTACTCTCTCTTCTATTACTGCCTGTTGCTTCTGCACAACAGAGTGAAGAGCCTGTAGTTGTACGTGTGGATACCGATTTAGTAGCAGTAGATCTTACAGTAAAGGACAAAGAAGGAAACTTCATATTAGACCTATCAAAAGACGACTTTGAAATTCTTGAAAATGGAGAAGTAAAAAAAGTAGAGTTTTTTCAAAACACACGCAGTTTTGACCAATCTCCATTGGCTCTGGTTTTTGCTTTGGACCTTTCTGGAAGCCTTTCTGAAGAAGAGACCGTTGTTAGCAGACGTTCAATAGCCGAGTTTATAGAGATGCTCGACTCCAATTCTGTCTGTGGATTGATAGCATTTAATAACAAGATAGAGGTTTTAGAAAATTTTACAGACAACAAGAAAAAGCTCTCCAAGACACTCCAAAAGATAAAAGGCTATGGTGGCTCTACACGAATCTATGATGCTATCGACCGTGCTATAACTATGCTCAAAAAAGCTCCCGTTTTTCGCTCTGGTAAGCGTCTTAGAAGAGTCATAGTAGTAGTCACTGATGGCTTTGACAGCTCAAGTGTCATAGACAGAAAAGAGGTGTCTCGTAGAGCTAGAGATAATGGTGTCACTGTCTATACAATCACTCTGCCATCCTACTCACCAACTATTGGCAATGCATTGGGGCAGCAACGGCTTCCCACCTTGCTAGACATCTCAGGAATTACAGAAAAGACTGGTGGTAGAGACTTTACAGTACAGAACAACAACTATACAGAGGTTTTCAATGGTATTGCTAAAGAGATAGCTTCTGGATACATGCTTGCCTATCATCCTTCACAAAATGGCCAATCGGGTGAATTTCGTAAGCTTGAAGTTAAAGTAAAGCGTGATGGATTGATAATACAAACAAACCGTGATGGATTCTTGTTTAATGGAAAAGAGTAATGTACGAAGTTTTTGAACATACTGCAGATCTGGGGTTGAGGATCTCATCTCCAACACTAAATGGTCTTTTTAGTGAAGCAGCAGAAGCATTGTTTTCAGTTATTGTTGAGAATATCGACCAAATAAGGACAGAAAAGAGTTTCAAATTAAATATCAAAGCAAGCAATTTAGAGTATCTACTTTTTGACTGGCTAAACGAACTGCTCTATCTGTTTGAATCAGAAAAGATAGTTGCAAACTCTTTCCTAGTAAATGTAGACTCTGATAGCCTCTCTGCAGAAGTGTACGGCGAAGTTCTTGACAGAAATAGACACAAAACCGATCACGAAGTAAAAGCCATTACTTACCACCAACTCAAAGTAGTGCAAAAACAGACCGAGTGGATGGCTGAAGTGATCCTCGACATTTAAAAGGTAATATGTCAGAAAAGAAAGATATATATAACGGGCCTCTCGAAAAAGTGAGTGACTACTGCTGGCGGATTCCAAAGTCCTATAAACCTGGAATGCGGGTTGACGGACTTATCTTTGCAAGTCAAAAGTTGATACAAGAGATAAGAAAAGATCAAGCACCAGAGCAGGTAGCAAATGTTGCCTTCCTACCTGGCATACAATATGCCAGCATTGCAATGCCAGATATCCACTGGGGATATGGTTTCTCAATAGGCGGTGTATGTGCAACAGATCCCGAAGAAGATGGTGTGATCTGTCCTGGAGGTATAGGCTACGATATAAATTGCGGTGTAAGATTAGTTAAAACTAATCTCTTTTATGAAGACATTCAATCACATCTCAAACAGCTTGTTAAAGAACTTTTCATCGAAATACCTACAGGAGTAGGTAGGTCTGGCAAGTACAAATTTGACAAAAAAGAACTCAAAAAGCTGATGGCTGAAGGAGTTCCCTACTTATTACGCCGAGGTCTAGCAGCAGAACGCGACATAGAGTATACCGAAGCAGGCGGAAAGCTTGACGATGCTGAACCAGAAAATGTAAGCGAACGCGCTCTGGAACGTGGAGCAGAACAGTGTGGAACACTAGGGTCGGGAAACCACTTTCTAGAGATACAGATAGTAGACAAGATATGGGACCCAGAGATCGCTGCTGTGATCGGCATTGAACCAGGACAGGTCTGTGTAATGATACACTCTGGGTCTCGCGGCCTTGGTTATCAAGTCTGTGATGATGCACTTAAGATGCTGCGTGACGTTCCAGCAAAATATGGTATTAAACTTCCAGACAAGCAACTCGCCTGTGCTCCTGTTGACAGCCCAGAAGGTCGTAAATACATAGGTGCAATGCGGGCAGCAGCCAATTTTGCTTGGTGCAATAGACAATTATTAATGTGGCAAACTCGTGAAGTTTTTGAATCTGTTTTTGGACAGTCTTGGCAGCAGTTGCAGATGAATTTGATCTATGATGTAGCACACAATATAGCCAAATTTGAGAAGCACGAAGTTGAAGGAAAAGAAAAGAAGGTTTGGGTTCATCGTAAAGGTGCAACAAGAGCTTTTCCACCTAACCATCCAGAGATTCCCGATATGTACAGAAAAATTGGGCAGCCTGTGATTATTCCAGGGGATATGGGTCGTGCAAGCTGGTTGATGGTAGGAAATGCAGCAAGTATGGAGAAGACTTTTGGAACTACCTGTCACGGAGCAGGTCGGATGCTCAGTCGTACTGCAGCAGTTAAGAAAGCTCAAGGCAGAAGGATTGACCAAGAACTGGAAGAGAAAGGTGTTCTGGCTCTTGCCAGAAGTTGGAAAGGTCTAGCTGAAGAACACCCTATGGCCTATAAAAATGTAGATGACGTAGTAGATGTAGTTCACAAAGCAGGAATTACTCAAAAAGTTGCCCGCTTGCGACCAATAGGGGTTATCAAAGGTTAGTCTTGAACAACTACTACTGGCATTAGTGCACCATAAGTTGGTGGATCTGTAAAAGTATATGCTCTTGCACCAAAGCTTTTACCATTAAAAAAGCCTATTCGCAGTGAAAAGAGTCTTTCGGTTTTTACAATATCTGGGGATTGATTAAGTATTAGAGGGCTAATGTTTTGAGGAGATGGAAGCTTACCCGGAGCAAAATATTCCTGAACAATGTAGTTGTCTCGCTGTTTTGCAAAAACGTTTTTAATAGTTTCAAAACTTGGCTTTATTTCCACGCCTTTAGCTTGATAGTTGTTGAGTGGTTTTAGAACTATCCGTTCTTGACAGCCAAACTCTTCTACAACATCTTCTGCACTAGTGAAGGATGAAAGCAGGTAGGATTTCAGAGATGCCTTCTTTATGTTTTCTACATCTTCTGCTGAAAGCCCCAATGGGTCATGCTCTATATTGTGAAAAACAGACAAAATGCTCTTGTTACCTAGCTTCCATCCCAAAGGGTTGAGAAAAAATAGTTCTGGGTGGTGCTGGTAAACTTTTGTATAGTTGAAGAATGCTTTTGGCCTGTCTTGCCAAACTTTTACTATCAGAAGGTTGAATATTTTTTCAAAATAGTCTCCATTCCAAACTGGCAAATTCTCTTTTCCTAGCTCTACATCTCGTGCATAGAAAACTCTACCATCTATCCCATACTTACCAAGTATCTTCTCAAAGTATTTGTAGTGTGGATAATAAGGTCTACTTGATGACAAATGGCTTACACCTATAGCTATCTTCTTGTGCTTAAAGTTTTCACTTATAGTTTCTGCAAAAAGTTTTTCAAATCCTTGATTTACTCTTAGAGTTGGTAGGATCTCAAATGCTTCCAGAAAACTAGATTCTAGCACTTCAAGTAACCCTACTAAACCTGGTGGATTGAAGTTTATCTCCATTATCTTCTCTTCGGAAGGTGAAAGGTGAAATTCTATATCACCAAAGTAGTCTGTTGTCTGCATTTGATTTTGCGGTAAAAACCAGCCTGTTGCAGTTACTTGTTTTTGATAGATTGGAGACTGAAGAAGTTTGACTACAGAATTTGCAATAGATGTTAATCGATTAAACCTATTTTGTGATAGAAATAGGGGTGTATTACTAAGCTTATAATCATGCCCTATGGCCTGGCGCATCTTTTCAATAAATATCTCATAATTTTTTGTAGAATAGCTCTCAAAATATCTCTGATACCACTCTTCTGCATGCTTAATCATAGGTTCAACCCACTACTGTTGCATTAGCATTTGCTGTATTTCAAGACGTTTGATCTTCCCAAGTTCAGTCCTTGGAATTGAGTCAACAAAGACAAATTTGGTAGGAATTTTGAACATCTCTAGACTTTTTAGACAATGCTCTTTGACTCTTTCAACAAAAAGCTGTTTCTCTTCTTCTGAACTCACCATCTTTGGTTTAGTAACAACTGCTGCACCTACTGTCTGATATGTATACTCACTTGGAATTGCTACTACTGCTGCATCTTCTACACCTTCATATCGACTTATTACACTCTCTATTTCTAAAGGTTGACATTTCATTCCATCTACACTTATCTGCTCTTTAACACGCCCTTTGACTGTTATAAAACCGTCTTCATCCATCACTCCCTGATCACCTGTATGGAGCCAACCTTCTCGATCAATGCAAGAAGACTCTTCTTCACCCCAATAGCCAAGCATCAGATTGGGGCCTTTGATACATATCTCACCTTCACCTTCTGAGTTTGGATTGTCTATTTTTAGTGAAATACCTTTTGTAGCACGTCCTGTACAGGCTAGTTTATCAAGATTTTGGTTATAAAAATTATAGGCACTTCGGCTAGCTTCTGTCATTCCATAGTACATATAGATTCTAGTATCTGGCAAAATATTTAACAGTTTTTCTGTTAGTTCTACTGGCATTGGAGTGCAGTTAATAACTAGATAGCTGAGACCTTTTGCCTTTAGTGAAAACTCCTCTCTGTGCTGCTGTACCATAACTTTTAGCATTCCTGGAGAAGCAAGAAAGCCTGTAATCCCGTCTGTTGCAAGCGCGTGCAGAATAGATGGATTGTCTCTCATAGAAGCAAAGAGGTGAGCTTGACCACCAAGTAACAATTGGGCGTGAACGTGTCCAAGACCAAAAGTAAACGACAAGGGTAAGCATA
>JAEUQL010000114.1 GCA_016789295.1 Blastocatellia bacterium
GCGCCTGGAGGCTTGGCGTTGGCTGAGCTGTTGAAAGGCGAACCTTCTCTATAGAGAGTTCCTTTAGATATCAGGTGTGTTGTTTCAGCGTCAAACTAAGGAATCCCCGTTTTTCAAAACCGGGAAGATGTCAAATCAGAGATATTTACCAAAATGCAAAGCTGTGAAAAATTCCAGAAAGAGTTAAACGGCCTTTTCTACCCATTGGCTATAGGCTTAATACTGTCTATGCCACTGATAATAAAAGGGATACCGGTTGGAACTGATACTGCCCACCACTACCGCATGGCTATTGGGTTTTATGACTGTCTCAAGCAAGGAGATCCGTATCCGTCATGGTTTGCTTCAACAAACAATGGATACGGTGATCCAAGTGTCAGGTTCTATCCTCCCTTATTCTATTGGTTACTTTCTATCTCAAATCTACTCACACAAGACTGGTACTTTGCAAGCATAGTAACTTTTGTTCTACTTAATATACTAGCAAGCGTTGGTGTATATCTTTGGGCACGTCAGTTGACAGATAGTTCTTTTGCTGTTGCAGCACCTATTTTCTACCTTCTATCACCATTTCACGCAAACCAACTTTATCAAAGTACACTCTATACTCAATATGCCTCTATGAGTCTTCTACCTCTACTGTTTGCTCTGGTCGAATCGATACTGGCTCAACCCAAGTGGAGAAGTAGTGCAGCTTTTGGTCTCTTATATGCACTCTTTTTCATCATCAATATGCCAATTACAGTTATTGGCTCTCTCTCTTTAGCCATCTACTTTCTGGCTAGATTTTTTCAAACACGCAACCAGGCTTCTCTTCAGAAAATATCTTTTGGAGTAGTGATAGGACTACTTTTGAGTTGTTTCTACTGGATGACAGTAGTCTTTGAGCTTCAGTGGAAGTATCCAAGTGGTGCTCCTCAAGGTGAGTGGTATAACTACACAAAAAATTTTCTATTCTCTAGCAGCTTAAAACAGTACTTACTAATCATTTTACTTGCAACTTTTGGAACAAGTGCCATCACACCATTATATCTCTTCTATCAACAAAAACGTGTCTGTGCACTATCAGTATTAGCATTATTCAGTTTTTTAATGTCAACTGTCGTTAGCAAGCCTCTATGGGATATCTTGCCACCTCTGCAAGAAACACAATTTCCTTGGAGGTGGCTTTCAATCACGTCTCTATCTCTATCTATACTTGCTACTATTAGCCTGCCTCAAATTTTTTTACTTTGGCAAAAAAAGAGAATCTTAGTAGCAACAGTTGTAGTAATTACACTCTCTTCTCTCTGCTTTACAGTTTTTCGAGTAATTCGGCCATCGGTGCTTTTAGATAGGAGAGGGTTTTTAAGCTCCATAGAAATGTTAGGTAGTTCACCAACCAACAAAGACTTTCTAACCATTTGGGCAAAACCCGTTCAGCCTATGAGCAGTCTTGTTGAAGCAAAAAATAGGACTGTCTCTTCAGTAAACTGGTTACCAGAAGTAAAAACCTTTCATGTCACTGCTGGACAGACGACTGATGCACGACTAAAACTCTATTACTACCCTCATTGGATAGCTACAAGCAATGGAGAAAAACTCGAAACAAAACCTGCTTCTGATGGAGCTATACTTGTAAAACTTCCTCCAAGAGAGGCAGAAATAAAAGTAGTATTTAAGGAACCTATTACTAGCAAAATATCTCTACTAGTTAGTTCAATAGCTTTTCTTTTTGTTCTGATAATAATTGTGATAAAGAGAGAAGCAATTTGAATTAGGAGCGTGTTATCAACATAACACGCTCAATCATTACTTATTTCGATTTTTTAGAAGCGTAGTAGAGTACTCCTAAAACCAGAAGAGTCATAAAAACAGCACCAAAGCTACCCATACTACCAGTAAGGATTGGTTGAGACTCTTTTGGTACTGCTCCAGCAGCAACAGCACCGGCTATAGCAATTCCTGCAAGACCTTCTCCAGCTATCAATCCAGAAGCACAGAGTACCCCTGCATTCGATTCCGATTTCCCAGCATCTGCACCATCTGCAAAACGTCTTACAAGCCCACCCAAGAATATTGGCGTCATTGAACTGAGCGGTAGGTAGAGACCTATAGCAAAAGCAAGACCTGGAAGTCCTGCAAGAATAGCACTTATGGCAAAAGCTATTCCAACCGTTACCAAAGTCCAGGGCAGTGAACCAGAAAGTACTCCCTCAATTACAGTCTTCATCAAAGTTGCTTGTGGAGCAGGAAGTTGCTCAGAACCAAATTGATATGCAGTGCCAAGTGCAAGTACAGTTCCAGCAACTGCCCAGCAAGCAATAGAGGCACTCAAAAGTTGACCGGCTTGTTGACGATAAGGCGTACCTTTAACAATATAGCCTGTCTTCAAGTCTTGTGATATGTCACCAGCCTTTGACGCAGCTATACAGACTACTGTACCAACAGTCAACACTGCAAACTTTGCGTCTGTACCAGTCCAACCAAGAGCAACAAAGATGGCACTTGTAGCAAGTAGTGTGACGAGAGTCATTCCTGATGTAGGGTTACTTGATACACCTATTAAACCAACTATACGTGAAGATACTGCAACAAATAGGATTCCAAAAAGGGCTACTCCACAAGCAGCTACAAGTCGTTGCATAAGAGTAAGATTTCCTGCTAGAAGTCCTGGGACAAAACCAAGTATCAGAACAACTACTGCTGCTCCTGCTAGTACTACAGTTCCTGGCAAGTCTCTATCTAATCTCTCTTCTTCGGTCATCTTCTCATCTCTTTTTTCACTCTTTCTCAACCCTGCTATTATGGCCATTAACGACTTGTACATTGTAGGAAGTGATTGAAGAACTGTTATGGTACCAGCCGCTGCTACTGCTCCAGCACCTATATAACGAATGTAAGAAGACCATATCTGTGCTGCTGTCATGTCGTGAATGGGAACACGGTCTTTTGGTTTAAGAATCTCAGGAAAGAGCACAACACTACTGCTGTCACCAACTATTGCAAATATTGGGATCATTACAACTGCAGCGATCAAGCTACCCGATACCATAATGCCCGAAGCACGATAGCCTACAATGTATCCTACAGCGATCAATGCAGGAGCTATTTCTAATGCAACAACAGCTTTTGGCAGTATTGGAAGCGTGTATCTGATGACATCTGGCATCAGGTGGAAGAGGCCAAGACTTAGCTTTATTGCAGCACCAACTCCAAGACCTATAAAGATCCATTTCAGATTTGAAGCCTCACCCTCCGCAGCTTTTAGAACTTCTGCGCACGCTCTTCCTTCCGGGTAAGGAAGCTCTTTGTCCGCTTCAACTATTAGCAACCGTCTTAGCGGAATCATTGCGCAAACACCCAAAATTCCTCCAAGCATCGCAAGTATGGCCATCTGAAGGTAGTTTGGAGGCGATCCCCAAAGAAAAAGTGCTGGAATAGTAAAGATCGTTCCTACGGCTAGAGAGGAGCTAGCACTACCAACAGTCTGTGCAAGGTTGGCTTCGAGTATAGTTCCCCGCCCCCAAAACTGTGAAAATGCCCGAAAAACAGCTATGGAGAGTACAGCTATTGGGATCGAAGTCGAAACCGTTAAGCCAACTCTTAAACCAAGATAGGCATTAGCAGCACCAAAGATCACCCCAAAAACTATTCCAGTAGCCAAAGCTTTTGCACTTACTTCGATCATCTGCTCTGTCACTGCTGGATAACTCTTCTTTTCCAGACTGCTTGTACTAACAGCTTTCTTCTTTCGATCTTTCATCAAATCTTCCTTTCGGCTGAACTTTTTCACTGAGAGAGTTATTAAGTATGGTTCAGAAATAGAGCACAAAATAGCAAAAGAGAAAACAGTTTTTTTCTCTTAAAAGGTTTTATATAGAATATCCTTCCATTAAAGGCTTGCAATAGCAGAGACTCCTGCTTAATCTGGAGTTCGCAAAAATCAGATTTTAGAGGCCAGAGATGCAGATTTATTGGACTGCTTATGATCGTTTACGTTTTGCTGCAAGAAATATTTTAGAAAGTGCTGACCGTAGCGAAATAAGATCTCACAACAGTTTCTGGCCTGCAGGAACCACTATTGAAGACGTTGAAGCTTGGCTCAAACGTACTGTATCACTCAACTCAGATAAACTAAAAGTAGCAAAAGATTTTCATTGTGGAGCAGGCTTCTCTGTCTACGAATTCAAGCTTGATAATGGCATAGTTGTAAGGCTAGGCATCAACAGCCACGGCCGTATAACACTTTTTCAACCACTCACCGGACCAAATGTCATCAGAGTAGATATGCAAGAGGCAGAGTACCTCTTTTCACTCATATAGTACTCACCAACCACACAATATAGGAGCAAATAATGCCAGTTAGACTAACACTTGAGATAAAGCTTTGGAATCCAGGCGAGCAAGAAAGGATATTTACAGGAGACGACCTGATTGCCAACTGGGCTACTCTAAACTCGGACAAACAACTACTGCAGGCTATCATGTTGGATAATTTCCGAATGGTGCTGAGCGTAGATGGAAAGGTAGTTTCGCGCTGTGCGTTTATGTATGATGGAGAGTCTTCTCCAGACCTTATGTACCTCTATGAACAGCACCTTCCAGCACTCTATCAAGGGCAATCTGTAACTATAGAGTTTTTTGAAGAGATGACAGCTTGGCGGCTAATACCTGAAAACAAAGAAGATATGAAATGGGAAGTTATCGATAATTCTGCTGGCCTCGATAGCATCAACGTTGAAAATGAAGGGGTGTGTAAACGTTTGCCGTTTGTAACTGCTGCCATGGATTGGCTTGCAAAAGCTATCGAAGTAATGGAAAAGTACAAGGAAAACAAAAAAGCTGCTGGAGGAGAAGACTTAACCTCACAGATAGAGTATGCACATCGTCTGCTAGATTTTTCACGAAAAACACTTTCTGGTGTAGGTTGGAGATAGTTTAAAATGAAACCCCTTAAAGTAAAGCGATTGATAGATGCTGCCCGCTTGCCAACCAAAATGACTTCAGACAGTGCTGGATTTGATATCTATGCAGCAGCCGAAACCATCATTCCAGCATCTTCACTAGCAGATGATGGAAAAGTAGATGTAGGCCGAGCACTTATTCAAACCGGCTTAGCTGTAGAGATACCTCAAGGCATGGTTGGGAGAATAGGATCGCGTTCTGGCCTCTCTGTGAAAAACAATTTGGAGGTAGGAGCCGGCTGGATCGATGCAGACTATCGTGGAGAAGTCTGTATTGAACTAAAAAACTTCTCTTCAAAACCTTTTAAGGTCGCTGTTGGTGACCGTGTTGCTCAGCTTGTAGTTTTGCCTCTAGCAGAAGTGGAAGTTGTTGAAACAGTTGACCTTGAATCGAGTGTGCGTGGAGAAGGTGGCTTTGGCTCTACAGGAAAGAGGTAAACAATGCAAAAAAGAGTTTCTAAATTCTTTATCGCGCTTATTATTTTGGCTTCATTTCTAAGTACCGCTTATCCACAATCGCGTGCACGCACAACAGAAGAAGAGCAATCACGTGCACGCGAAATTTCAAATGTATCTATAGAGAGCAAAGGGATAACTATCTCATATCTTGAAAGAAAAGGTGCTACTGAAGTAGGCTTTCGCTATCCAAACGATCCAGAAAACCTGCAACAACCACGCGGTACAGTAAAAGTAGAGAGAAAGGGTGGTTACTGCGAAATAGATGTTCAGAAGAAGTTTGATCTTCCTGGCCCTGCATCGGATCTTTATCTATACTTTACTGGAACTGAAAATGGCCGTAAACTCTATCCTAAGTTTGATATTAAATCTTTAGGAGTAGAGAGATTTAAGAACAAATTTACTTATGTCTTTTGGGTAGTCACAACAAATGGCATTACAGAAAATCTAGGAGAAGTACTTTTTCGTGATGATCTAGGAATACAGTCAGATGCACGCGCCATTGACGTAACTACTCGACAACCAATCTTTGCAATGATGATCACGGCTGAGCCTCATGCATATGTCACAACTCCATCTGATGCAGTAGTACTGGTAAACTATGGACAGTTTGGCACCTTTACATCATCGAAAGGAACTCCAGTAAGCGACGAACTTCAGTATGTTCCTAGAAAAGAGCTTTCTGAACTTTTTCAGCAGATCAACTTCCCATTCCCTGACAATGCAAATCTGAAGTTTAGACACCGTCAAACACGCTCAACCCTTTCTCAAGCAAGAGCTGCTGTTGAGATAGCAGAACGTGCTATTACTGCAGCAAGAAAAAACAAGGAGTTAGATCCCAGAACACCAGATACGTTAGTCGATAGAATGCGTCAGAGGTTACAATTCTCTGTCTCCGACGAGATTCAATCGGCTAGGATTCTTGATGATGCACGAGATTTTTTGGCAAGTGCAGAGCGCGACTACGGCTCTTTGGTAAATGACGATACTCCTTCTAACGGCAAAGATCCTCTACGACCTATTGTACAAAAAGCACGTAATGCCAATCAGCTTGCACAAGAAGCTACACTTTATGCAGACATTGCAACTTATCAAATCGCCATACGTCAGAAAGACGCTCTGATAAGTCTACTTGTAGAAGAAGACCTAGCACTCAAGGAGCGTATCCGTCAGTTAGAAGCTGAAAACAGTGGCTTACGTGACACCATAAGACGTCTTGAGGCAGAGATCCGACAGTTAAACATTACTATACAAGAGCTAAACAATGAGATAGATCGATTAAAGCGAGAGATCGCCCGCTATGAAGCACAACTACGTGATTTGCAAGCCCGAATATTACGTCTTGAGCAAGAGAATGCCAGGTTAAACGGCGAACTGAAGCGCATATGCAATGAACTCAGGAAAGTTATAGATACACTGGGTGATATCGAGCAGCAAGGTACCACAGTTACAGTTCGACTAAAGTCTGATGTACTCTTTCCTGAAGCTGTCTATATACTTGCAGCCGATAGAGATTTGAATAAAGATGTGAGACCACGCCTTGCACAACTTGCACTATTACTCCAAATACTCTTTCGCGATGCAAGATTTCAGTTCATAGGACACACAGACACAGTAGACACAGATGGCTACAACCAATGGCTTTCTGAACAGCGTGCTTTGGAAGTGATGAGGTTTTTCTACCAAGCTAGATTACAAGTTATGTCTTCTGACGATCTACTTCGCTCTGACTATCAACAAAAGATCCAGTTAGCCGATAGGCTTCTTGGGCCTGAGTTTCCTGAATGGAAACCAAAAAGTCGGCCTGGCGGAATAGGCGACCAGAACAGCAAAATGGAGAAGTTTAGACAGCAACGCCAAGACCTTCTTTTGAGTCTTTCAAGTGTGGTGCAAGGTAGAGGAGAGCTTGAGCCAAGAGTTAGTCCAGAAACAACTGAAGAGCATAGACAGCTCAACAGGCGTGTGGAGATCAAGATAGAGCTTCCTCCAGAATCTAGTTTTGAGTATTGCAACCCGAAACAGTAGAGCTAGAGAAAGCACGATATGATCGTGCTTTCTCTACTTTCTTGTAGAGTAGTGAACTTATGGGCTGTAGATAGCCGAGCTTCCGGGTCGGTTACGATGTCTCACAAGAAGGTTCAAATTTAATACCTACCCGCCATCTTCTATCTTTCTTTTCTACCCACCTTACAGAAGCTATAGCCAAGTTTTCTAGCTGACCAACTCTAAAAAATATCTTGAGTTTCTGACCAATAGAGACTTCATTAGACAACTCAATACAAGCCCCGCTAAAACTAGTATTTTCTGTAAATACAAGCTCAACAAAAAAAGTCGATCTTTGATCTATTCCTTGAGCAATCAGTGGAATGTGCTCGATCTTTCTCGGTTCTCGCCGCCTTTGTAATGAAATCACAAGTCCTTAGTATTCTATCTTTCTTAGAGTTTTTTGCATAAGCGAAATTATCTTACTAGAATACTACTTTTCCCAAGCCTTTTTTTTCAAAATAACCTCTAATTTTTCTGATTTATCTGTTTGCACAACCTTTATTTAGTCAAAGTTAGCCTAGTTACTTTATCTAGTGTCTGCCATATATGGTCTATCCAATCTAGATGTTCAGGCTTTAGTAGGCACGATCTAAAGCAAGTAATGCGTTGTTGGTCATAAATCATATCTGGAAAATTTTCTACAAAGAATTTTATTGGCAGGTCGGCAGTTGCCAGATGCAACCCTTCTTTGGAAGCTTGAACAAAGATCTCTTTTGCTAGTAGAGAAGATCTACTAACACTTTCTGCTTTTACAGCCCAAATAAGAATATCGAGTTCCGGCGCAAAAGCCGTTAAAAACCTACCGTCATTCGATACTTTTTCAAAAAGCTTCTTTGCTGCTTCCCTGCACCTACTCAAGCTTTTAGCAAATTCACCACCTTTTTCTAGAGGAAGAAGTTGTTGTGTAGCCCAAAGGGCTACAGCAGCAGAGCCTGGACGTGAACATTCAAGACTTATCTCTCCAAGATGGATCTCTGAAGAAGTGAAATAGGTATAAGGACTGTCGTGTTTGTAGAAGCGTCCAACAGATGGATCGCGAAAGAGTACACATCCACAGCCATAAGGCTGCAGACCATGCTTGTGTGGATCGATCACTATCGAATCTACTTCTTTGAGAAGGCTGTATTCAATTGTCGTTTCAGGTCGTAAATTGTCGGTAAGCGTAAAATAACCACCATAAGCAGCATCGGCGTGAATACGAAAGTTATACTGAGATTGAAGTTTAAGAATTTCTGACAAAGGATCGACCGAGCCAGTTGCAGTTGTTCCAATAGTTACAACTACCGTTCCTACATCACCTTCATCCAGAAGACGTTTAAGAGACCTTATATCCATTCGACCAAATTTATCAGACTCTACAGATTGAAATGGAAGCGCAAGTACTCCACAAATACGGTTGTGTGTGTAATGCGCCTGCTCAGAAGCTACTATTTTCTTACCAGGACTAGATTGGCCAGCTATCCATAAACTTTCCAGATTGGCCATAGTACCGCCACCACAGAGGTGTCCCAATGCAGTGCTCCAGCCAAACATTTTAGCGATTTCTGCTACTACTTCTTTCTCCATCAATGTGCTGGCACGCCCACCATCTAAAGCATGATTGTTTGGGTTTATCCAGAGAGACAGTGTATAAGCAAGACGGGCTATTGGATGTGGGGGTTTGAGCATCTGTCCTGCATAAAGTGGATGTGGATAAGGAAAGTTGTCCTTCATCCGTTCTGCTACTGTTGATAGTACAGCTTCCACTTTTTCAACTTCGATTGTCGGATTATATGCTGGTAGGTCTTTGAAGCTTTCTTCTAATCGATCTAGTGCCTTTTGCAGTGTTAACAAGCTAGACTTTTCAAGTACCATTTCTAAACCTCTTGCTACTTTTTAGTAACCAGTATTAAGCCTATCATACAAAAGAAGCCGAGGTACGTCTTCAGCCATCGACCAAAACTAACCACGATTGTTAATAAACATAGTTGGAGAAATTACAG
>JAEUQL010000115.1 GCA_016789295.1 Blastocatellia bacterium
AGTGTAAGAGCTTTTACACCCAAACGAGCAGCCGTCTCTACTCCTTCTCTAACAGCACTGACCCCGTGCCTGTGACCAAAGACTCTTGGCTTACCACGTCTTGATGCCCACCGCCCATTTCCATCCATTATTATTGCAATATGAGCAGGCAGCCTGTCCGGATCTATCTGGTGCAAAAGGAATTCTTCCCTAGAGCCTCGCTCCAAGATACCTTCAAAATTATTGAACATATTGATTCCCCGATAAAATTGGCGGCACATTATAACAAATTACCTCTGTATCACAAAGGAAGGAATTAGTAGTCGATCTTTAATAGCGTCAAACCTTGTGCTGGGGCAGTTTCGCTTGCTGCCTCACGACTACGTGACTCTAATATCTCTTTTATATATCCGTATGAAAATTTCTTGCGGCCAACATCGAGAAGTGTCCCAACAATAGTACGCACCATATATCTCAAAAAACCATCTCCAGTAACATAGATATTTAGCTTGTCTGAAGAAAATTCTAGCTCTACAGCTCTTAGTGTCCGTACTGTATCCTCTTTTTCTGTAGCAGTTGCAAAGGCTGCAAAGTCATGTCTACCAATTAGCAGAGCAGCAGCCCTTTTCATCTCGTCTTCATCGAGTTTATAAGTAGAGTGGTGCACGTAGCGGTAATCAAAAGGGCTAACAACCTCACTTCTAACAATCCTGTAGAGGTATGTCTTCTGCTTTGCTGAAAATCTGGCGTGGAAGCTACTTTCAACTTCTTCGACATTAACTATTCTAATATCTAAGGGTAGATTGCCATTTATTGCTCTAAGCATTTTACTACAAGGCATGTTGCGCTCTGACAGAAAGCTTGCTACTTGGCCGAGAGCGTGAACACCTGAATCAGTACGCCCTGCTCCGTGGAGCGTCACTGCACGATTTTCGATGCGGGAAAGAACTTCAGAAATAGTTGCTTGTATCGTTGGACGGTTTGGTTGTATCTGCCAACCAGAGTAGTTGGTTCCGTCATATTGAATTGTTAGTTTGAGTGTTCGACCCGTTTGATTCATTCTACTTGCAGATTTTAAGAAACTGTTCGACTACCTGGCTTGATTGCAATACTTCCCTGCTCACACATAGGGCAAGCAGTTGGTTGATAGGTAGGAACAGTGAGTGTTGCTAATGCTGCACGTTTTTGAGCAAATTCTACAGTGCCACCCGAACGATCAATAAGTGAACCTACAGCAACAACTTCTCCGCCATAGCTTTCAACTACAGAAATGACTTCGCGTGTAGAGCCTCCTGTAGTGATAACATCCTCAACTACTAAAGCTTTTTCACCTGGATTTATAGAAAAGCCACGTCTGAGCTTCATAGTTCCAGCCTCGCGCTCCGTAAAGATCGACCGTAAGTTGAGTGCTCGTGCTACTTCATAACCAATAATCACACCACCCAGAGCAGGTGCAACAACAACATCTATTTGATCAGTAGTAAAACTTACTGCTAGAGATCTCCCTAATGCTTCTGCATCACTTGGATACTGCAACACCAGAGCGCACTGCAAATACTTAGAGCTATGAAGACCAGAGCTTAGTAGAAAGTGGCCTTCAAGCAGAGCTTGACGTTTGAGGAATAGATCGATTACCTGCTGCTCGTTCACCTATTCTGCTCCTTGTGTTAAGATGTTTTTCGGCCAACATCAATATACTTTTTTTCCTGCTGCGTCAAGCATGTCTATATCTGGATTTATTCAAGCGGGCGGTCAGAGTCTCAGGATGGGTCAAAACAAAGCTCTAATGAGACTAGGTAGTAAAAGCCTCATCGAGCACGTTGCAGACGCTCTATCTCCTGTTGTTTCACAGCTTGGAGTTGTAGTAGCTCAAAGAGAAGAGTACAAATGGCTACCGCTAGAACTCTATATCGACTTATGGCCTGGAAAAGGCCCAATGAGCGGAATAGCGACAGCACTGTCTGCTGCTCAGAACCAGTATTGCCTGATTGTTGCTTGCGATATGCCTTTTATACAGACAGTTTTTTTTGAAAGGCTGATTGCACTAAGTAGTGGTTATCAACTCACTATTGCAGAAGACCAAGGAGGGTTTCTTCAGCCTCTAGCTGCCATATATCACAAATCCTGTCTAACTGTAGTAAAACAGATGATCTCAGAAGAGGTTTTGCGACCACAAGCACTTTTGGACAGGGTGAGTAGTAGAGTAGTAAGATACAGCCAATTTTCGGACTTGGAAGGGGCGTATAAGTTATTTAGTAACCTCAATACACCCAAAGAGTTTGCACAAGCAGAGCAAGAGTTTCAGTAGCTTAGTTTGGAATTGCTTTTCTAGCCACTTTGCTTGTAACATCACGGAGATCAGAGATTTTCCCAAATTTTCGTCACTTGTATATATTCAAAAGCTCGGAGAGATAGCATGCTAACAAGACAGCAGAAAAAGACCATCACAACTGTAGCATGGTTTACCGTACCTACTATTTTGATCTTCCTCCTTGTAAGTGTTGGACTAACTCTGTACACAGTGCAATACATCACCCATCCAAAAAAGAACCCAAGTTTTGCCGCTACTGTAAAAGACTATGAACTGTTAGGTATTTTGATAACTCAGAGTGAAGAAAGTTGGAATTTAAAAAATCGTGGTGGGCAAGCAACTGGATGGTTGCTAAGAGCTTCGACAGGTGCACCCGCAATCATTCTTAGCCACAGTCTTGGGCAGAACCGTGCTGATCTACTCAGTTTAGGAGTAGGTCTTCAGAGAGCTGGTTACCACGTACTTCTCTACGACCTGAGAGCGCAAGGCACAAGTGGTGCTGAGATGGTTACTTATGGTGATTACGAGAGCGAAGATATTCTTGCTGCTATTGAACACCTCAAGACTCTTAAAGACACAGAAGGCAATCTACTTGTGGATCAAGAAAGGTTTGGTCTTTATGGAGTTTCTATTGGTGGTTATGCTTCTTTGGTTGCAGCTAGTAAAGAACCTGCTGTGAAGGCAGTAGTAGTTGATGCTGTCTATCCCGATGTAAAAAAGATGATAAAGCTAAGAACCAAAGCTATGATAGGATTTAATAACAGTCTTATAGATTCGTGTTTAGACATGGGAATGGGTCTTGCGTACACTAATTATGCTACAACATCAGCTATCAAGTCTGTGCGTGGATTTACAGAAACAAAGCAGTTGTACATTCTTGGCAAAGATGCCGGGGATCTTTTGATGACTACAAGCGAAGTCTATGGGCAAGCACTCGGTTCCAAAGAGACAGTTGAAGTACCACATTCAAGGCTGAATGTACTCTACAAGAATGACCAAGATGTATATGACCCGGTGGTGGTAGATTTCTTTCGTCGCCCCGATGTATTGCCACCAATTCCCGCCTCAGCACCAGAAGTCAAAACAGAAACTGAGACTAAGGAGTCATCAACTGCTGATGCTAACGAGAAGAAGTGAGGCGTAACAGAACAAAAGTTCTTTGACTGTCTATCTTTTCTATTCTGAAGCGTGAGTCGCCATCAAGCATCTCAAGGTGGCGGCTGCGCATTATGCAAAGTAGACTGCTACGAGATGCTAGGTGAGCTACTATCTCATCCCTACTAACTGCTACTACCTCTTTTCCATCTTTATCTTTAACTATCCTGCCATTTGTGTAAAAGAAAGGTGCATACTCAAGGCTGTTAAAGAAAATAATCTCTTCCTCTGGACGAAGTTCAATTGCAGCACGTTTTGAGAGTGGAGCAATTGAAGAGTCATATTCAATACCAGGAAAAAGTAGTAGAGAGATAAGAACTGCCAGTAAAGGACTAAAGAGCAGAAGTGGCTTTAACCTTACTATAAACATACCAATGGCTATAACAATTGACAGTCCTAGTAATGCAAACTGAGCCGTAGGTGTAGCATTTAGCTCTTTTCCTGCAAAATAACCAAGTCCTCCACCAAAAATAATCAGAAATATAGCTGTTACTCTCACTAATTGATTGCTTTGAGTAGTAGAAATTTGATCCAGCTTATAGCCTACTATGAGACCAAGAGCAGGAAAGATAGGTAGTATGTAACCAGGGAGCTTTGAACCAGAAAAAGAGAAAAATAGTAGTGGTACTAAGATCCAACAAAAAGCCAGCAATTGTAGCTTATCAAAAGCAGTTTCATACTTACCAAAAAGAGGTTTTGATCGAAAACTCTCTAACATCTTTTTGATGTTAGTAGATAGTTGTACAATCAAAAAAAGTGTCCAAGGGAAAATACCAGCAGAAACTATCAACAGAAAATAGTAGATAGGGCCAGGATGTCTATATTTGTTTGAAGTATAGCGTTGAAAATGGTGTTGTATGAAAAATTCATCTATGAACAACCATTGGTGTTTTGCAATTACAGGCCAATACCAGATACTTGCAACAAGTAGAACTATTAAGCTACCAGCAAATGGATAGTAGCAGAAACCCTTCTTTATTTGACCACTCAGTAGTAAGTAGAGTAGCACTATTGCAGTTATAAGAACTGGCCCTACAAGCCCTTTTGCAAGAAGTGCTAGTCCAACGGCTGCATAAAAACCAGACATGTAGAGCTTCTTCTTGGTAGCTACCTCTTCTACATCTGCGAGATAGAAGAGTAGAAGTGCCAAAGTAAAAGTAAAAGTTAATGGCATATCAAAAGATGCTGCCCTAGCTAAACCCAAATAGAGTGCAGAAGTAGCTAGAGAAAGACTGCTCCATAGAGCAATACTTTTGTTTGCCGCTCTGCTAGCTACAATGTAAACCAAGAGTAGTGAAATTGTAGCTAAGGTGGCATTAGGAAATCTTGCTGCCCACTCATTTACGCCAAAAATCTTGTAACAACCCATCATCAACCAGTAAAGCAGTACAGGTTTTTCAAACCAGGTATGACCAAGCAGTGTTGGAGTTACAAAGTCTCTTCTTTCAAACATCTCTCTTGCCACTTGTGCATACCTTGGCTCGTCTGGTCCTACAAAAGCAAGTCCTCCAAGGTTGAAATAGAACAGTAGCAGGGAGAAGAAAAGGATTATTGGAATATGGAATCTTTCGTCTATTTTCTGCGGCTGCAAAGGGTATCTCTTTCTAGTAGAAACTTAAAATGACGATTCTAGCTTTCTGCAACAGAGTCAGGCAAGCAACCTTGTCTTTACCCTAAATCTAGAAGGGTGCTAGATTAGCAGCCATGCCGATAAAGCTTCTTGCACTCGATATTGATGGCACACTGCTTAACTCTCAACGTCAAGTGACTCGTCGAACAAGCGAGGCTATAAAGCTGGCTGTTGAGAAGGGTCTTCAGGTTGTGCTGGTCACTGGGCGCAGGTTTCACGCTGCCCGTCCCGTAGCTATTGAACTTGGCTTGGAGCTACCACTAGTCACACATAACGGAGCTTTGACCAAAGATACTAAAACGCTGCAGATTCTTGATTACCATCCGCTTGATGCTACTATCGCTCGTGAGCTTGTCGAGATTGGTCGCCATTTAGGTGCAGATACACTCTGCTGTGATGAGCCAGAAGGAGAGGTTAAGCTCTTATTTGAAACGGTTTCTGAAAAAAACCAACGATTACAACGATACATAGAAGCATTTGGTGAGTATGCAGAAAAGGTTGCAGACCTGAGTAGTTATATACAAGATTCTATAATACAGATCTTCTATTCTGGCCATTGTAGCTTGATGCAAACAGTAACAGACAAGATTGAGCAAGAACTTGGTGACAAGATCAAGCTTGTACAAACTGTTTATCAAAAGAGTGATATGACGATAGTTGATGTGATAAACCCAAACTGCTCAAAAGCTACAGGAGTAGAATTCATAGCTCATAGGCTTGGAATTGGCAGACAAGAAGTTATGGCTGTAGGAGACAATTTGAATGACCTTGATATGCTGCAGTATGCTGGCTTTCCTGTAATTATGGCAAATGCAGAAGCACGCCTCAAAGAGTTTGGCTATCAAACCACTTTGAGTAACGATGAAGACGGAGTAGCAGAGGTTATTGAAAGATATATTCTTAGTGACTAAATCAAAAACTTAGGAGGAGTTAATGAGCAAAGACAGAACAGCAGTAATTACAACAAATAAAGGAACTATTAAGTTTCGTCTCTACGAGCAAGATGCTCCAATAACTGCAGGAAACTTTGTTAATCTTGCATCAGATGGTTTCTATAATGGCTTAACCTTTCATCGTGTAGAACCAGGCTTTGTTATTCAAGGTGGAGATCCGTTAGGAAATGGAACTGGTGGTAGCAAAAATAAGATAAAACTTGAAGTTAAACCAACTCTTAAGCACGATACAGAGGGAACTGTTGCAATGGCTAGGTCGAGCGATCCAAATAGTGCCTCTTCCCAGTTCTACATTACCCTTGCTCCAACACCATTTCTCGACATGAACTATGCAGTTTTTGGTCGTGTGACAGAAGGGATGGATGTAGTAAAGCAGATCAGAATTGGTGACAAGATGCTAAGTGTAACCATAGAGTAGTTTGTATGAGACTGGTTTTAGGAATAGAGAGTTCCTGTGACGAGACTGCGGCAGCCGTTATTGAGGATGGATGCCGCATCCGCTCCAATCTTATTGCTTCACAGATAGACATTCACCGACCATTTGGTGGAGTTGTACCAGAACTTGCTTCACGTCAACACCTTGCCTCTATTGGTGAGGTAGTTAGTCAGGCTCTCAGAAAAGCAGAAATAGAGCTAAATGATATAGATGCAATAGCGGTCACCTATGGCCCAGGATTAGTAGGAGCACTACTTGTTGGTGTCTGCTACGCTAAATCTATAGCCTATGCACTTAAAAAACCTATCATTGGTGTTAACCATCTCGAAGGACATATCTACTCGGTAGTTTTTGACAACCCACCTATAAACTACCCGGCTCTTGCAATGGTAGTTTCAGGAGGACACACTAGCATCTATCTTGTACTGGAACCAGAGCATTACAAGTTGATTGGACATACTCGTGATGATGCTGCTGGTGAAGCTTTTGACAAAGTTGCAAAGTTGCTTGGACTTGGCTATCCTGGAGGCCCTGTGATCGACAGACTTGCAAAAACTGGTAATGCAGATGCAGCTAAGCTAACTTTTACTATACCCCATATAGCTGAAGCTCCTTATGACTTCAGTTTCAGTGGCTTGAAGACAGCAGTTCTCAGGTATGTCAAAGAGAAAAACTTGCAGCCTTTAGAACCCGGCCAAGAGCCAACAGAGGCTATCAGAGATCTTTCAGCAAGCTTTCAACAGGCTGTTGTACGTACACTCACTTCTAAACTTGTGAAAGCTGCAAAAGCATTTCATCCTAAAACACTCATTCTTGCAGGTGGTGTAGCTTGTAATAGTCTTTTAAGAGCAACTCTTGAGCAAGAAGCTGAAAAACTCCAGATTCCTCTCCACTACCCAAGCCCTATTCTTACAACCGACAATGGAGCAATGATTGCTGCTGCTGGTTATCCGAAACTTCTTAGAGGTGAACGAGCCAAGCTCGATCTGACAGCAACGGCCAGTCTCAAACTTCATAATGTTGACATTCAAGAACTTCAAAAAGGTAAACCACGTTATAGGCTTTCATAACAGCAATGGAAAAAAACAGTAATGAATACGATATACTGACAGTTGCACGATTAGAAGTAAACTCTGATCTAGAACTCCATATTCAATTGTTAGATAAAACTCCAGAACGTCAGCTTATTTTCCAACTTTTTAGTAAGCTTGATGAAGAGGAACTACTTGTAGCTAAAGAGAGTATAGAGTTTCCAATAACACTTCTACCAGAACTGAAGCTTGTGTTAGAAGAGTTAGAACAACTAGATACTATCGATCTTCCTATTGAGCAAGAAAAAGTAAAGCAGTCAACCCCTAGAAACATAAACTTTGCTCATGAAAGTGAAGCAGAGTTTGCTAAGATCCTCGATTTTTACCAGATAGACTGGCTCTATGAACCAAGAACTTTTGCAATTCGGTGGGATGAAAAAGGAGAAGTAGCTGAAAGCTTCACCCCTGACTTCTATCTACCAGAACAAGATCAGTATATAGAGCTAACAACTCTTAAACAGGAGCTTGTTACTAAGAAAAACCGAAAAGTGCGGCTTCTCAAAGAGATCTACCCAGAAGTAAATATCAAGATAATTTATGGAAAAGACTATAGAAAGTTGTTGGAAAAGTACAAGAAGTAGAAAAGTTAGAATAATAAAACGACCCCAAGTGACCTCTCAAATAATTAAAAAGATAACTATAGCCCTATAAGCTTACAAACCTTGCTCTCTTCCTCGCTCTTCAGATCACAAAGGCACTCTAGAATACCTTAGAAACTGTCGAATGATCGAAAAAGCTGAGTAGCAAACTTGACAGTCATTAGCATACCTGATCGAGTATTACTTACTTTCTAGCTTTGCCTAACTCTAAAGCCAAGCTCATAACCCTTTTTCAAAAGTCTGGAACCTGACGACAAAGTAAAGCATCAACTAAAAGCTGATACTACCCGCAATCGTTAAAGCAGTAATCTCTATTTCTAGAGAACTACTTCAGAGTAGCCTAAACCACCTTTATCTAGAGCTTATGGATGCTTCTGAATTGAGTCTCACCTCTGCACTTTCAAGCCAGAGCTTCTATGCAAAGGAGATGTTGTCTCACTTCTCTGCTTCCACTACCACATACCTGCTATTCAAATTCTTGCTGAAAGCATATCTACATCAAGGTAGGCCATTTTCAGACCCAACTATCTGTAGTGTCAGACTTACAGGTCAAAATCCTCAGAGCTTGTATGCAAGACTTGCTCAAAATCGTTTCTGCACTGACCTTGAAACTCAGCTAAAGAATACTCTGTGGAGTAGACGCTAGCCTGCTTCTGGTCTAAATTTATCAACTGCACTCCAGCTTTGGTTGTTACTACAGTAACCCGAAGTGTCTTTGGAAGTGAACCTGCAGCTTTTTCAAGCCAGCAAGTGGAAACTTCCAGCTTTTGTAAGGTTTTGCCCCTACAAAAGGTTTTGCTTCTAGTTTACTCTCGTCTTACCCATTGCCCGGTGGCAGCTTCTATTTACACCGACTATGCAAAATTTCAATCAGCAAGGTAT
This sequence comes from Blastocatellia bacterium, assembly GCA_016789295.1. GTDB lineage: Bacteria > Acidobacteriota > Blastocatellia > Chloracidobacteriales > JADJPF01 > JAEUQL01. The sequence continues at coordinate 9,037 of JAEUQL010000115.1, forward strand.
AGTCATCTAATGTTATTTTGCCGACCTCTTGGGATCGCCGTTACACTAGTATTGCTACCAATGTTTTACTGTGCACAGATTAACTAGCAAAAGAACACAAACCATTTAGTTTATTAGACTTAATGGAACGTGGTTTCTGTTAGTTAACACAAATTTTACATGATGAAATTTATGTGTCAACAGCAAAAAAATTATTTTTTCTACTCAACCAGAATATTTATGATTCTTATAATATTTTGTTATAAGGAACCTCTTGAAAGGATTGAAAATAACCCCTAAATCAAGATATAAATTCGGATAGGCAGCAAAGGATTGAAAAACTGGCCTCAGAAGAGATCGGGGCAAAAATTGTCGATCAAGGAGGCGATCAGCCTTGAAAGCAAATATTA
>JAEUQL010000116.1 GCA_016789295.1 Blastocatellia bacterium
TGGCTAGCTATAGAATCTACAAGGCGTGCAGGATCGTCTATTTGAAGATCGCTATGCAGCACATCTACATTTTCTGGGTTTTGCCTGACATATTGATCTACAAGTGACGATAGCCGACCTACAAGAGCATTTATTCTAGGGCTTCGTTCAACGGGTTGACTAACACGGCGAACGGTCACTTGCCAGTAATTATCTATCTCTTCTATGTGTAGAGCTTTTGCACGTTCTACACCTTCTACCTGGACTTTAATGTTTCCATCAGCTAGGTAGAGGTGGTGTGCAATCCTTGCAAGTGTCCCTACTCTGTAAACTTGGTTTGGAGATGGTTCTTCCAGAGTAGCATCGTGCTGAGTGGCAAGAAATATCATCCTGTCTTCAGTAAGTGCTTTCTGTAAAGCTTGAACCGATGGTTGACGACCAATCTTGAAGCGGACGACTGTATATGGAAAAACTACAACGTCTCGGATTGGAACCATTGGATAGCGTGCTACATCATCAGGGGTGCCGTCGTGAAATTCTTGCATATCCCTTCTTTCACTTTGAAAGCTAGCTTCTAAAAAGCTTTTCTATATCTTTATTCATACTTTTCTATCTTGAAGGAGTCAAGATCTAACCAGCTTTCTCCAAGACAGGGAAAGTCGCCCGCCTATTTTCTACCATTTCTCTTGTGACTACAAACTCTTTGATCTTCTTCTGCGATGGAAGAACATACATTGCTTCTAACATCAGCTCTTCAAGAATCATTCTGAGTCCGCGTGCACCAACTTTACGTTCACAAGCCTGTCTGGCTACTGTCTGTAGAGCGTCATCGGTGAATCTGAGTTTGACGCTGTCCCATTCAAACTGCTTTTGGTACTGTTTGACAAGAGCATTTTTTGGCTTTGTTAAAATTTCTATCATTGCTGCTTCGTCAAGCTCGTGAAGAGTTCCCAAGACAGGAAGACGGCCTACAAATTCAGGTATAAGCCCGTATTTTATGAGGTCTTCAGGTTGAATGAGTTCAAGTATGTTGGAAGAACGGGAGAATCTGTTGGTTTCAACTTTTGCATTGAAACCGAGAGCCTTCTTTCCTACACGCCTTTCTATCACTTTCTCCAAGCCTACAAAAGCACCGCCACATATGAAGAGTATATTTGTTGTGTCTACAGGGAAAAACTCCTGATGTGGATGCTTTCGCCCTCCTTGAGGAGGAACATTGGCCACAGTTCCTTCCAAGATCTTCAAAAGAGCTTGCTGAACTCCTTCACCAGATACATCTCTGGTTATAGAAGGATTTTCATCTTTGCGACATATCTTATCTACTTCGTCGATGTAGATAATACCTTGTTGGGCTTTTTCAATATCTCCATTGGCGTTCTGCAGAAGCTTCAGTATGATATTTTCTACATCCTCACCCACATAACCAGCTTCTGTCAGAGTAGTTGCATCAACTATGCAGAACGGCACGTTGAGCATTCTAGCCAGTGTTTGTGCTAGCAAAGTCTTTCCTGTGCCTGTAGGGCCAACTAGAAGTATGTTACTCTTTTGTACTTCAACCTCAATACCACTCTTTCTGCGCATCATCTCAATGCGTTTATAGTGTTGGTAGACGGCAACGGCAAGCTTTTTCTTTGTCTCGTCTTGACCTATTACGTAATCATCAAGAAAGTCTTTGATCTCAACAGGTTTGGGTAGTGGAGGGCGATGAGGTTGAGCCTCTTGACCTACATCGTCATTGATGATCTCGTTGCATATGTCTATACATTCATTACATATGTACACAGTAGGTCCAGCTATTAATTTCTTGACCTCGTTCTGTGTCTTTCCACAGAAAGAACATCTGAGTGCATCGTCTCTTCTCAAGTCTCAATCCCCACAAAAGCCTCACTGCAGGAGTCAGGCTTTTTAAAGTTTTTACCTCATAAGTTTAAGCCACAATTGCTATTTTCTAAACAGATATAGCAATTGCTACTCGCGGTGAGTTATCACCTGGTCTATCAGACCATACTCTTTTGCTTGATAGGCGTCCATTATTCTGTCACGCTCTACATCTTTTTCTATCAGCTCAAACTGTTGGCCTGTATGCTTTGATAGTATCTCGCTTGTCAAACGACGCATCCTCATAAGCTCTTCTGCATGAATTCTTACATCACTAGCTTGTCCAGAGATACCACCTACAGATGGTTGGTGTATGAGTATGCGTGAGTTTGGAAGCGCAAACCTTTTACCTTTTGCTCCTGCTGTGAGAAGTAGTGCACCCATCGATGCACATTGCCCAACGCATATAGTTGTAACGTCGGGACGAATAAACTGCATGGTGTCATAAATGGCCATACCAGCAGTGATAGAGCCACCGGGACTATTTATGTAAAGGGATATATCTTTGTCTGGGTCTTCAGCTTCTAGGAAGAGAAGCTGTGCTACTACCAGATTGGCAATAGTATCGTCTATAGGTGTCCCAATAAAGATTATGTTGTCTTTGAGTAGGCGAGAATATATATCATAAGCTCTCTCACCTCGACTGGTCTGTTCTACAACCATTGGAACTAGTGCTGACTGTGGGTACGAAATATTCATGTCTCGCAATCACTCTTTCGGTAACTGAGATTGTTGATTAGGTCTTTTGGCTGAGTTGATTTGTGAGCTAGCGGGATATGGCTTTGCTTACAAAACAACCTTACATAAGCAATAACCCTTACTGCTCCTGATTCTGGTTAGACTCAGAATTAGCTAGTGCTTCTGCACTCTGCACCTCTGAGGTTTCAGAAAGAGGTTCATTCTCCTTCTCTTGGTCTAACTCTTTTGAGGATACTCTTTCTTCAATTATCTCAGCGCTATTTATTACTAGATCAAGCGCCTTTTTACTGCGTAATCTGCCCTTGATACTATCGATAGCATCTTCCTTTGTCAAGCGGCTCTTGGTGTCCTCAATCGACATACCGACCGTCTTTGAGATCTCGGCAACTTCTTGTTCAAACTCCTCTTGACTGACTTCAACTTTCTCTTTCTCAGCTATCTTCTCAACTATAAGTGCACACCGAACGTCGTGAATTGCAGCTTGACGTTGAGATTGCCAAACATTTGCCCAGTCAAAGTTGGCCTGCTTTGGATCTAAGCCATTTTGGAGAAGGAATCTTTGCAGATTCTGGACTCTTTCGGTCATCTGTCGTTCTACCAGAACATCTGGTACTTCAAAATCCATTCCTTCGGCGAGTTTATTTACTGCAACATCACGAAGCCTGTTGATGGCTTCTTTCTCTGCTGCGTCTTCGAAATGTTTGCGTACACTTTCGCGCATCTCTTCCAAGGTCTGGTATTCACCTATGCCTTGCACGAACTCATCATCAAGCTCTGGAAGCTCTTTAAATTTTATTCCTTGTAGCTTAACTGTATATTCTACTTCTCGGCCTGCAAATTTCGGATTGGAATGGTCTTGGTTGTAAGTTGTTTTGAAAGTCTTTTCATCGCCTATATTCATGCTGCGGACATTTTCAACAAACTCTTTTAAGGTTTCTGAAGTGTCTACTCTAAAAGATACTCCATCGGCTCCAAGCTCCTCACTACTATCAGTTTGGTCTGAATATCTTCCCTTTATGTCTACAGTGACATAATCCCCATCCTGAACTTCTCTGTCTTCGACAGGAACAAGGGTAGCGTGTTGCTCACGAATGGCTTCAAGCCGGTTGTTTACCATCTCGTCGGTTACGATTCGAACCTTCTTTGTAACTTTCAGGTTGCGAAACTCAGGTGCTTCTATATCTGGAATAATTTCTACCTGGGCTTTGAAGATAAGAGGTTTTCCATCATCGAGTGAAAGTTCGTGAAGGTTTGGTTCGCCGATGATGGGTAGCTTGTTTTCAACTATTGCACTCTGGAGTGCAGTGGGAAGAAGGTCACGCATTACCTGTTCATGTATCTCTTTCTTAAATCTATTTTTGACCAGTGAAACAGGTGCACGCCCTTTTCTAAAACCTGGCAACGTAGCACTACGAGCTACCATATTGGTAACGGTTCTAAACTGCTGTGTAACTGTTTCACTTGGTATTTCAACGTAGATCTGCTTTTTGCAGGCTGACAGGTCTGTAATCTCAACTTTCACGTCCTATGTTCCTCATTCAATTTATTTTCATCAACATACAGGATGATTTTTCAGGGTGGGAGAAAAACAGTAGAAAATAGATGCTCCGAATCCAAGTTTGATGTAAAAACAGCAGCATATGAGCCTAAACAATAGATCGCAACTTGGAATACCCCGCTCTACCCTTTGTGGGTTCCCTGGTTGGATAGAATGCGAAAGGGGGGACTCGAACCCCCACAGGTTACCCTACCAGATCCTAAGTCTGGCGCGTCTGCCAATTTCGCCACTTTCGCTCGTGAATGCAAACCTTTTCAATGGGCAGATACTTGACCTTATTTGAAGCCAAGCTCGGCCAGAACGCATCTAAGATGCTACGTTCGACCGAGAATTGTCAAGTAGTTGCTGCTGGCTCACTTCCCGATCTAGTCAGCTTTCTTACGCATAAAAGCTGGTATCTCTAGATCATCTCTTCTGCCTCCTGCAATAGTCGTGTCAGAGAGTGTTTTTCCAAGAGTTTGGCCTAAAGTTTGAGGAGTTGTTGAGCTAGGTGATGCATATCCTCTAATACCAGTCTGTGGATTTTGTGCTGCATTATATTTGTCAAATCCAGTTGCTATTACAGTAATCTTCATCTGGTTTTCCATACGCTCATCTATAACTGCACCAAATATTATGTTTGCATCTTCATCGGCAGCTTCACGAATAATAGTTGAAGCTTCGTTTACTTCGTGTAGTGTCAGATCAGCTCCTCCCGTAATGTTGACAAGAATGCCTTTTGCACCCTCTATAGAAGCTTCTTCTAGCAGTGGGCTAGCTATAGCTTTCTGTGTTGCTTCCATAGCTCGTCTTTCGCCTATCGACATTCCCGTGCCCATTAAAGCTATTCCCATACCTTGCATAATAGTTTTGACATCAGCAAAGTCAAGATTTATCAAGCCTGGTACGGTTATGAGATCCGAGATGCCTTGCACTGCTTGTCTTAAAACATCATCTGCAACCCTAAAAGCATCTTGCAGAGAAGTTGTTCTCTCTACAGTGTGTAACAGCCGCTCATTTGGGATGGTTATCACTGTGTCAACGCACTCTCTCAACTCGGCTAGACCTTTTTCTGCCTGCTGCATCCTTTTGCGTCCTTCGAATGCAAAAGGTTTGGTAACAACGGCAACTGTCAATGCTCCAAGTTCTGTAGCAAGACTTGCAACAATAGGTGCTGCACCAGTCCCAGTTCCACCACCAAGACCTGCAGTGATGAAGACCATGTCGGCACCTTCCAGAACTTCAATGATCTTTTCTGTGTCGTCTATAGCAGCTTGACGCCCAATGTCAGGATTGGCTCCGGCACCTAGCCCTTTTGTAAGCTTTGCGCCTATTTGTAGTTTTACTGGTGACTTTGAGCGAGCTAGCACCTGCAAGTCGGTGTTTGCCACCAGAAACTCTACTCCTTCTACTCCTGCATCTATCATTCTGCCAACAGCATTACCACCACCACCACCAACACCGATGACTTTTATACACGCACCACTAACTGGGGGATTATCAGCAAAAGTAAGATTTAGCCCATTATCAGGTTTATCCGCTGCCATATTCGAGCCTCCATCGCTCCGATCTTTTCTTAAAAATAAAGTTTACAGCTTTATCTGCCTAGTTTTTGATAAGAATTGCTATGAAAACTCTTTTCTAAAAGATATTCGCAATCCACTCTTTAAGTTTTGACGCCTTCCGTTTCAAAACACTACCACCTCTAAGATAGCTCCTTACGCTACTATACCTTGTCTTGTAACCAACCAACACAAGACCGAGAGCTGTAGCATACTCAGGGCTTTCTATATCGTCTGATAGCCCACCTATTGCTGGTGGTACTCCACCTCGCCTTGCTGGTAAGTCTAAAATCTGCTCGGCAATCTCAGTAACACCAGGCAAGAGGGAACCTCCACCCGTGAGTACCAGACCACTCGATATCTGCCCATCAAAGCCCATTCTCTGAATCTCTTCTTGAATCTGGCTAAATATTTCTTCGGCTCGTGGTTGCAGGATCTCGCAGAGTGTGTAGCGTGAAAGTGGACGCGCCGCCTGACCTCCCACACTAGGAATCTCCAGCATGGATTGGCGTTCGTTCTCATCCAAAAGATGACTGAGCGCACAACCGTACTGACGCTTGATTCGTTCGGCTTCAGGAACAGGGGTGCGAAGTCCAACTGCAATGTCATTTGTGAAATGGTTTCCGCCTAGCGGAAAGACAGCAGTGTGACGTATAGCTCCGCGTTGGTAGATAGCCAATTTGGTTGTCTCTCCACCTATGTCTATGAGTGCAGTACCGTACTCTTTTTCGTCTTCTGTTAGAACAGCCTCTGCAGCAGCTAGCGGCTCTAGAACAGTATCGAGCACTATCATACCCGAACGGTTGACACTTGTCACTATGTTTTGCTTAGCAGTTATAGGAGAAGTTACTATATGTACAGCAACCTCTAATCTCATCCCCAACATACCGAGTGGGTCACCTATTCCATCCTGCTCATCTACAGTGAACTCTTGCGGCACTACATCTACGATTTCACGGTCTGAAGGAACAGAGACAGCACTGGCTTGATCAATAACTCTTCTTATGTCATCAACACCTATCTCTCTATTCCTTCTAGAAACAGCTACTACACCTCTGCTGTTGTAACTCTTGATGTGTGCACCAGCCAATCCTACATAGACTTGTTCGATAGGTATTCCTGACATCTGCTCAGCCATTTCTGTAGCTCTTTTTATAGACTCAACAGCCGAGTCAAGGTTTACAACTACCCCTTTTCTCAGCCCTTTAGAATCTGCAGTTCCTACACCAACGACTTCAAGACGTTCCGGTCCAGCTACTTCTGCAAGAATTACGCGCACACGGGTTGTTCCTACGTCTAGGCCAACTAAATGTGGATTCATCTTAGCCATTTCAGTCCTCCACCCTTCTAGACTCTCCTTTGGCCTTTACAATCTTTTCAGATTTGGCTTTTTCGGTCTTCTGTCTATCTGATTTAACTTTTGTAGAAGTAGCGTTCTCTACGCTAGATCCATCTTTTCTTTCTGTACTTCTAACACCATCTACTGTCTTGAGATCGAATATGGGCTTTGCCAGCTTTATAGCTACTTGTGAAGGATGAACCACACTAATAAAACTTATAAGTTCAGGGTTTTTAAGTATCTCTTCATCTAATATGTGATAGTTGCGCAAAGTAGCTTGGTCGTGTCTGCGCAAAGCATCAAGAACATCAAAAGCTAGCACTATACGAGCACGAAAATCTCGGTTTCCAAGAGCAACTTCTACAGGCTTTCTGCTCAGTTTCGAGCTTCCAATGAGCTGAAGGCGCACGTCCTTCAGATTTGATAAATCTATCTCTTCAACTTGATTTGAATACTTTATAGGTCCACTATCAAGTGCTACCATCAGCTTTTTGTAGATATCAACTCTTTCCTTGTTTTCTGCTTTTGCTGCCTCAGAACTGCTTCTGGAAAAACCATAGACAAGAGGCGGTATGTCTTTGTCTAAAGAACTTTCGTAATCTCCCAAAACTACCCCGTCTTCATCAACCCACACAGCCGTGTGAGATTCAAAACGGGCTAATAGTAAAGGTTTGCGTTCTTCAATCCTAATCTTCAGTTTGTCGGGTAGTATTCGTGTTACTTCGGCCTTTTTTATCCACGCTATTGTTTGAAGCTCTTTCTGCAGATCTCCTAAGCTTGTAGTTATAAGTGAACCTGAAAGGTTTTTCCTAACAAGTTTTTCGACTTCTTCGGAGTTGACACGACGACCTCCTGTAAGCTCTATTGCATGAAGTTGAAAGACAGAAGAGCTAGATATTTGGTCGTAGAGAAAGAGTCCAAGTAGCATCAGCAATAGAGCAGCCATAACCTTGCTGCCCAGCCAGAGGCGCGAACGTACTAAAGCCCAATCGGTGGGCTTTTTCATCTTCTTTGTAGTTGCACCCAATTTGGGATCTGACCCCGATTTTTTACGTGGTACAACTACCTGTTTTACTTTCTCGCTCGCCATCATTTCAAACTGCTCTCTCTTTGTTGTTCAGTTCCAAACAGAAAGGGCTAGTTCAATCTCTAACCCACTCTTTTTGAAGACTTCGTTTTTAACTCTATCTACAAGTTTCAAAAAATCTGCTGTTGTTGCATTACCACTATTAACAATTGTATTTGCGTTCCAGCTTGCAACAGCAGCCTCCCCAACTGCAAACCCTCTCAAGCCTGCTTCACTTATAAGCCGCTCTACCGATCTACTCCTCAAAGGCTTAAACACTGGCTCTACACTGTAACGACTCCTTTTTACCATCTGCTTCTGTTGATAACGATCAACCGTTTTGCAAAGTAGTTGTTTGTCTTCTTCCTCTTTAAGCTTCATTGTGCAGCCAAGAACCAGTTTGAGATCTTCGGCCAAACACTCTCTTGGAGAAACTTTCTTTACAACGCCATTTCTGGCTACCAACAAAGTCTCAACTTTAGAGATAAGTTTGACGCCTCGCCTTCTATCATCTCTAGCAATTGCAGCCCCAACTGTTCCTGGGTGGTCTGCAAAAACTTCCAAGCCTGAAACTCCTCGTTCTGCAGACGCTTTTGCCAAACGAGAGAGCCTGTAGCCACCGTGCATCTTCACTTGCGCACCATCAAAGAGCAGTAGTTCTTCAAGTAGCTTTAAGCTTATAGCGACTCTGTCTATAAAATCGTCTGCTACTAACAGATTGGAGCCAGCTCCAAGACTACTCCATCTGATCTCTAACTCGTTAAGTCCTGCAACCAGTTCTGCTGCAGCTTCTACAGTTTCTGGATATGCTATGCAATCTATCTCACCACCTATTCCTATCGACGTGTGATTGCGCATCTTCTGGCTACGTCTGACAGATATATTTAGTGAACTACAAAGATCGTCTACTTTCTTCAAAGCTACATCCATAGTTTCTACAGGCTTTTTATAATCTCTTCTCCAACTTGCCAAACATTACCTGCTCCAAGTGTAATAACGAGGTCACCAGGCCGAATAGACTCTTTGATGTTGGCCGCAGCCGTTGAGACTGAACCTGCATAGCGTACATCTCTATGTCCAAACCGTTCTATGTTGGCAACAAGAGCTTGAGAGTTTATCCCTTCTATAGGTTCTTCACCTGCTGCATATATATCTAGCACTCGCAAAACATCTGCATCATAGAAAGAGCGTGCAAAATCATCAAACAGATGTTTTGTTCTTGAGTATCTGTGTGGCTGAAAAATAACCACTATACGGTGTCCTGCAGCTTTTGCAGCAGTCAAAGTAGTCTTTATCTCAACTGGGTGGTGTCCATAGTCATCTACTACCGTGACTCCACTCTTCTGCCCTTTGATCTGGAA
>JAEUQL010000117.1 GCA_016789295.1 Blastocatellia bacterium
ACTCTATCGAGCCAAGGCTTACCGAGTTGATCCAGTTCCTGGAACTACCGATCCGTACTTTGCTTATATAGCCTATGATCTGGATCTATTTGAGCCAGGATCGATTGCAAACCTAACTGCATCTATCATTGGAAATGTTTTTGGATTCAAAGCAGTTAAGGCATTGAGGCTTGAGGATATGCGTATTCCTATAGCCTATGTAAAGACTTTTCAAGGCCCTCCAACAGGAATAGTCGTTGAACGAGAAAGGTTAGACAAGTTTGGTCGTCCACTAATTGGGGCAACTATCAAACCCAAACTGGGTCTGTCTGGAAAAAACTATGGTCGTGTAGTTTATGAAGCACTAAAAGGTGGACTGGACTTTACCAAAGATGACGAAAACATAAACTCCCAACCGTTTATGCACTGGCGTGATCGATTTCTCTATTGTATGGAAGGTGTCAATCGAGCGTCGGCAGCAACCGGTGAGGTCAAAGGCCACTACCTCAATGTAACAGCAGCAACCATGGAAGATATGTATGAGCGAGCCGAGTTTGCCAAAGATTTGGGGAGCATCATCATTATGATAGACCTTGTCATTGGATACACTGCTATACAGAGCATGTCTAAGTGGGCACGAAAGAACGATATGATCTTACACCTGCACCGTGCAGGTAATTCTGTATATGCAAGACAAAAAAATCACGGTATCAACTTCCGTGTTATATGCAAATGGATGAGACTTGCAGGTGTTGATCATCTACACGCTGGAACAGTTGTTGGAAAGTTGGAAGGTGATCCGCTCATGGTCAAAGGATTTTATGACACCTTGCGCAGCCCAAAGACTCCTGTTCGGCTAGAAAATGGACTATTTTTCGAACAAGACTGGGTATCTTTGGGACGAGTAATGCCTGTAGCTTCTGGAGGCATACACGCAGGACAAATTCACCAGCTACTTCACTATTTAGGCGAAGATGTAGTTATGCAGTTTGGTGGTGGTACGATAGGGCATCCACAAGGAATTCAGGCTGGAGCTATAGCCAATCGTGTAGCAGTTGAAGCAATGATCCAAGCTCGCAACGAAGGTCGAGACTATCTGCAAGAAGGGCCTGAGATTTTAGAAAAAGCCGCTCGTTGGTGCTCACCTCTACGTGCAGCATTGGATACCTGGAAAGACGTAACTTTTAACTATGAATCGACAGATACTGCCGATTTTGTTCCTATATCAACACCCGTCTAACACTCTTTGCTGAAAGGAGCAGGTTATGAGACTAACTCAGGGAACATTCTCATTTTTGCCAGACTTAACTAATGAAGAGATCTACAAACAGATTGAATACTGTCTGCACAATGACTGGGCAATCAATGTTGAATTTACTGACGATCCACATCCGAGAAACTCTTACTGGGAGCTGTGGGGGCTACCAATGTTTGATCTTAAAGATGCTGCAGCCATTTTGTATGAGATAAACGAATGTCGCAAAGCATACCCAAACCACTACATTAAAGTGAATGCTTTTGATTCTAGTAAAGGGCGTGAAACAGTAGCTATCTCATTTATTGTCAATCGTCCCAAAGAAGAGCCTGGGTTTAAGCTGGTGCGACAAGAAATAGAAGGCCGTGCTATGCGATATACAGTCCATAGTTACGCAACAGATAGCCCAGAAGGTCAACGTTACAAATAACAGTTACCTCCACGCAGAGATATAGTGAAATGGGAAGAAAGAGTATGACAGAACATCTAGTAGTAGAGACCAATTCAGCAACTACAAGTGAAGAGAAGCAGATCGATCTAGATGCAGAGATGCAAAGATCGAATGTAGAAGAGATTCTAGAAGGGTTGGATAGAGATCTGATAGGTTTACAACCTGTCAAAACACGCATTCGTGAAATTGCCTCGCTACTTCTTATCGAGAGAGTTAGAAAACAGGTAGGGCTAGCAACTCTAGCTCCTACTTTACATATGAGTTTTACTGGTCATCCTGGCACAGGAAAGACAACTGTTGCACTTCGTATGGCTCAAATTCTCCACAAACTAGGCTATGTTCGTAAAGGTCATATGGTGGTAGCTACACGCGATGATCTGGTAGGACAATATGTAGGCCATACTGCACCCAAAACCAAAGAGATGCTCAAAAAAGCTATGGGAGGGGTACTGTTTATCGACGAAGCCTACTATCTCTATCGACCTGAGAATGAGCGTGACTACGGACAGGAAGCTATTGAAATCTTGTTACAAGTGATGGAAAACCAGCGTGACGATCTGGTAGTTATTCTGGCTGGCTACAAAGAGAGAATGGACACTTTTTTCCAATCCAACCCTGGATTTCATTCAAGGATAGCACACCATATAAACTTTCCTGATTATTCGCTTGAAGAGCTGATGGCAATTGCAGAGCTTATGGTACAACAGCAGATGTATACATTTGATGAAAAAGCTCGTCAAGCCTTTCTAGAATATTTACGTCTACGCATTGAGCAACCGCATTTTGCCAATGCGCGTAGTGTTCGTAATGCAATCGACCGAATTAAACTTCGTCAAGCCAATCGACTGGTTAAACAAGGAGGTATTATCTGTCAAGATGAGCTTTCACGCCTCGATGAGGTTGATATACGCCAAAGCCGAGTCTTCCTCAATAGATAAAACTATCTGTCTTTATAAGAAGTTAAGAAAGGGGGCAGGATATGAAAAAACAGAGACCAATTATCTTAGGAATTGTAGGTGACAGTGCTGCAGGCAAGTCAACTTTAACAAGAGGATTAGCTGACTTGCTAGGTGCGGAGCGTGTTACTTGCGTATGTACTGATGACTACCACAAATACGACCGGCGTGAACGGGCACAACACAATATCACTGCACTTCATCCCGATTGTAACTATCTAGATGTTTTGGAACAACATCTTGAAAGGCTCCACTATGGCCAACCCATTCTCAAACCTGTGTATGACCATTCCACAGGAACATTGATCCGGCCTGAGTACGTCAAGCCACGCGAATTTGTGATCGTTGAAGGACTACTTGGCTATCACTCTACTGTTATGCGGCAGTTTTACGATGTTAAAGTCTTTCTTGCTCCACCTGAAGAATTGCGCAAAATATGGAAGATCAAACGTGACACTTCTAAGCGAGGCTACACACCTGATCAAGTTCTGGCTGAGCTTGACAAACGTGAAACTGACTCATCAGCCTTCATACGTCCACAAAGAGAGTTTGCCGATATTGTAGTGCAGTTCTATCCACCAAAGCACTATTCGGTAAATGATGTTGGAGGAAATCTAAATGTTAGACTTGTTCTGCGACCAACAATCCGACATCCAGATCTAAGTTATCTTTTTGAAGATAGATCGAGTGCCGAAGCAGGTATACGTATGACTTTGGGAAGAGATAGTGGAAAGCCAGTAGATATTCTTGAAATTGAAGGCACTGTTTCTGCAGAACATGCTTCCAAATTGGAAGATGTTATATGGCAACATCTGCCAGAACATAATCCACTTAGTGCTAACCAGTTTGGAAACTATATAGACCAGAATGAGACTTATCATAGTGATCCATTAGCTATCACTCAAATGTTGTTAGCCTATCACCTGCTACGTGATTATGCTGGAGAGATGAATCTGAATTTTGCACCTCCAGTATCAGCACTTAGCCGTCTACATACAGTTGCACCACAGCGTAGATGAACAGCAGAGGTAGATTTGTAAACGATCATCGACTATAGAAGCAGGAGGTTATAGAGCTATGACTCAAAAGAGTTTTTCTGAAGAAGGGTTTGCAACCTTACGCCAGCTTACAGCAAATGTTATCCGAGGTTTGGCAATGGATGGTGTCCAGAAAGCCAACTCAGGCCATCCAGGAATGCCAATGGGAATGGCTGATGTGGCTGCTGTCTTGTGGACAAAGTTTCTCAAACACAATCCACAAGACCCTACTTGGCCAGATCGTGACCGATTTGTTCTGTCAGCAGGACACGGCTCAATGCTACTGTACAGCCTCCTACATCTGAGTGGCTATGATCTATCTCTTGAAGCACTACAGTCTTTCAGGCAATGGGGGAGTCTAACACCTGGACATCCTGAATACGGTTTAACTCCAGGAGTAGAGACAACAACAGGGCCTTTGGGTCAAGGAATTGCTAATAGTGTAGGGATGGCAATAGCTGAAAGGTGGTTAGCAGATAAGTTTAACCGTGCAGAATTCGACATCATTGACCATTTCACCTATGTAATTGCCAGTGATGGGGACTTAATGGAAGGTATATGTCACGAAGCCTGTGCTTTGGCTGGCCATCTTGGGCTTGGAAGATTGATAGTTCTCTATGATGACAATGGAATTAGCATAGATGGGTCTACAACACTTTCTTTCACTGAAGATGTTCTTGGTCGTTTTACAGCTTACGGATGGCACACACAAACAGTAGACGGTCACGATCAAGCAGCAGTCGCAAAAGCCATTGAAGCAGCGCAAAGCGAAAAGAATCAACCTTCGATTATTTCCTGCAAAACCCACATAGGTTTTGGAAGTCCAAACCGGCAAGACTCCAGCAAAGCCCACGGAGAACCTTTGGGAGTAGAAGAGGTTCGACTAGCCAAAGAAAGACTCTCTCTACCCGTCGATAAAGAGTTCTATATTCCTGATGAGATAGAAATATTTATGGCACAGTTGGGTAAGGAATGGGCTAATAAACAGTCTTTATGGCAGAAAAAGTTTGACGACTACAGAAAGTCCTATCCCGACCTAGCTTCTAGCTTTGAAAGAGACTTAAGAAAAGAGTTGCCAAACAATTGGGAAGAAGGGCTTCCCAGCTTTGACAAAGAGAAACCAATAGCAACTCGCGCAGCTTCCGGTGCAGTTCTTGATGGAGTAATTACCAGAATTTCGACACTGCTTGGCGGCTCGGCTGACCTTACTCCTTCCAACAATACATTGCCTAAAAATATAAACTCTATCAGCCGAAATAACTTCTCTGGAGGCTACCTCCGTTTTGGTGTTCGTGAACACGCTATGGGAAGCCTTATGAATGGCCTTTCACTGCATGGTGGAGTGCGTCCTTATGGTGGAACTTTTCTGGTCTTTGCCGACTATATGCGCCCTGCTATCAGACTGGCAGCAATAATGGAACAGCCTGTAGTCTATGTCTTTACACACGACAGCATTGGACTTGGTGAAGATGGTCCAACACACCAACCAATAGAACATCTAACAAGCTTAAGAACCATTCCCAACTTGGTTCTGTTTCGCCCAGCCGATGCTACAGAAACAGTAGAAGGATGGCGTGTTGCCTTGACTCGACAACACGGACCTACAGCACTGGTTCTAACACGTCAAGCACTTCCAGTTTTAGACAGAAATCTGTTTGCTAGTTCTGAAGGGGCTAGACGTGGAGGCTACACATTATCTGAAGCTTCAAATCCAAAAATTATATTGTTAGCAACAGGGTCTGAAGTTCATATTGCTTTAGCAGCACAAAAACTTTTGGCTAGCCAAGAAGTTTCTGCACGAGTAGTGTCAATGCCTAGCTGGGAACTCTTTGATGCTCAACCAGTGGAGTATCGAGAAAAGGTATTACCCAAAGAGATCAAAGCACGCATTGCCATTGAAGCAGGTTCAACACTTGGCTGGAGTCGCTATGTTGGGTTGGAGGGTAAAGTTATAGGCTTGGATCATTTTGGAGCCTCTGCACCCTACCAGATACTTTACCAAAAGTTTGGACTGACAGCAGAAGCTGTAGTGCAAGCATCTCAAGAACTGCTTGGCTAGAATTTGACGCTCGCCATCTAAGCGCAAGAGCACTATAGATGGAGATTCCCAGGTCTAGTGCACAGCAAAGGCTGAAGTTTGCTGAGTATTCACTGAGCTGAAGGGATCGCCATTTTACCACCAGCCAGATACCTGAGCATTATGGCTGGAGCACTACGGCGCGAGATCTGGTAGAAAAGATCTGCAAGCAGCTACTTAGGTCAAGCCTGTTTAGTTAGGCTGCACCTCTGCTTGCTTCCTTGTTGCTTGGTTGGTTAAAATTGCTATTTTGCCTTAAACAAGAACATAGTAACAAGGTTTATATTGTGCTGGAAAAGATAGTTATTCGTGGTGCGCGTCAACACAATCTCAAAAACATCAATTTAGATATCCCTAGAAACAGACTGACTGTAATTACTGGGTTAAGCGGGTCAGGTAAATCTTCTCTTGCATTCGATACGATCTATGCAGAAGGGCAACGCAGATATGTTGAATCCCTCTCTGCATATGCACGCCAATTTTTAGACCAGCTTGAAAAGCCTGATGTAGACTTGGTCGAAGGATTAAGCCCTGCAATTTCGATAGAGCAGAAGACTACCAGTCGCAGCCCTCGTTCAACTGTAGGAACTGTTACCGAGATATACGACTATTTGCGGCTTCTATTCTCGTCTATAGGACAGCCTGTTTGTCATCAATGCGGCCAACAGATCACTCGTCAATCCCTTGAACAGATAATAGCCAACATCCTCGAACTTCCTGAAGGAGAGCGTGTAATGATCCTTGCTCCTGTTGTTAGAGGAAGAAAAGGGGAGTTTAGGAAAGAGCTTGAGAAGTTGGTCAAAGATGGATTCTTACGAGCCAGAATAGATGGTGAAATGAGGCAGTTGGATGAAGATATCAAGCTTGACAAACGAAAGAACCATACAATTGAAGTTCTTGTAGATCGTTTATTGATAAAGCCTGGCATACAAAAACGCTTGTCAGATTCTGTGGCGACTGCAGCAAAACTGACCGATGGCATAGTCCTTGTTTCTATAGTTGACGGTTCAGAAAAACTCTACTCAGAAAAGATGACTTGTATCAACTGTGGAATAAGCGTTGCTGCACTTGAGCCACGGTCATTCTCCTTCAACAGCAGCTATGGAGCATGCAAAGCTTGTCAAGGGATAGGAACACTTCTTGAAGTAGACCCAGAGCGGCTGATCTCCGACTCTTCAAAAGCTGTTGAAGAGCTAGACTTTATTGAAGGTGATAAAGAACTTAATGAACAACTAAGAGAAGCTCTCTTAGCACTGCTTAAACAAGCCAGCATAACTTCAAACAAGCTTTTTTCTGATCTTCCAGAGAAAGTTCGTGAAGAGTTCTTCTATGGAACAAAAGAGAAGATAAAGTTCACTCATGGTGGATACACTTACTCTGCACCTTGGGAGGGTGCAGTCCACTTGCTGCGAAGACGCTACGACGAAGCCAAAACGGAGAAGTCGCGAGCAGAGCTAGAAGTTCTCATCTCACCCAAAGCATGCCGCAGTTGTGGTGGAAAACGCCTCAGACCAGAATCTCTTGCAGTCTGCATATCAAGCCGTTCCATAGCCGACTATGCTGCAATGCCTATTGCCGAAACAATAGAAACATTTGAAAAAATACAACTTTCTGCTAGAGAAGAGAAAGTGGCTGGAGTAGTACTGAAAGAGATAAAAGCTAGACTAGTTTTTCTTAATAAAGTTGGACTTGGATATCTTTCACTCGACAGAGCAGCATCAACGCTTTCTGGTGGGGAAGGTCAACGAATTAGGCTTGCAACACAGATAGGATCTCAACTGCGAGGTGTTCTCTATGTCTTAGATGAGCCAAGCATCGGACTACATCCAAGAGATAACCAACGCTTGATAGAAACTCTTGTACAACTGCGCGATATTGGAAACACCGTTATTGTAGTCGAACACGACGAAGAGACTATCAGAAGGTCTGACCACATTGTAGACCTTGGGCCTGGTGCAGGAAGTCACGGTGGTTTACTTGTTGCCCAGGGAACTGTGGAAGAGGTGATGCAGGCTGAAAATTCCCTGACAGGTCAATATCTATCAGGTAAAGTGAAGATTGCTATTCCCAAAAAACGTAGAATGCCAAACAGCAAAGCTTTAAAGGTAGTTGGAGCCACAGCAAATAATCTCAAAAAAATAGATGTCTCGTTTCCATTGGGACTTTTTACTGTAGTTACAGGAGTTTCTGGGTCAGGAAAATCTACACTGGTAAACGACATACTCTATCTTTCGCTGGCTAAAAAGCTCTATCAGAGCAAGTACGAGCCTGGTGAACATACTACTATAGAAGGTACAGAGCTTATAGATAAAGTGATAGAAATAGACCAATTGCCAATAGGACGTACTCCACGCTCAAACCCAGCAACTTATACAGGCGTTTTTACCCCAATTCGTGAACTTTATGCCTCTTTGCCAGAATCCAAAGAGCGAGGTTACAAAGCAGGTCGATTCTCCTTTAATGTTAAAGGAGGAAGGTGCGAAGCTTGTCAGGGAGATGGGTTAAAATGTATAGAAATGAATTTCCTACCTGATGTATATGTGCTCTGTGACGTCTGCCAAGGGGCAAGATATAACCGTGAAACCCTAGCAGTTAAGTATAACGGCCTTTCTATAGCCGAGCTTTTAGACAAAACTGTTGAAGAATCTTTAGAGATTCTTGATGCTATTCCACAGATCAAACAGAAACTCCATACACTCAAAGAAGTAGGTCTTGGCTACATCAAGCTTGGCCAAGCAGCCACTACTCTTTCTGGTGGTGAAGCACAACGGATCAAGCTTGCAAAAGAGTTGAGTCGGCGTGCAACTGGTCGTACATTCTACATTTTGGATGAACCCACAACAGGACTACACTTTGAAGATGTCCGCCGACTACTCGACGTCCTTCAGCAACTGGTAGATATGGGTAACACTGTCGTAGTGATTGAACACAACCTAGATGTTATAAAAAGTGCCGATTGGATAATCGACTTAGGGCCAGAAGGTGGCTCATCTGGAGGTAGAATTGTTGCAGAAGGTATCCCAGAAGATGTAGCCAGAGCAAAACGCTCTTATACAGGACACGCTCTCAGCACACTCCCAGAATTTGCAGGTCTTAACGGATGCAATAACGGCAATAACAAGAGATAGACTTTGGTGCTTTTAGTATAGAAACAGAAATTCTTCTATCTTTATCAGTGGTTACATAAGTGACTTACGAATAGTTATGAAATAAACATTCCATAACTATCTTTTTAAATTTTTAGTCTTTTTTCTTGGTTCCTGTTTAAATC
The DNA here is from genome assembly GCA_016789295.1 of Blastocatellia bacterium. Classification (GTDB taxonomy): domain Bacteria; phylum Acidobacteriota; class Blastocatellia; order Chloracidobacteriales; family JADJPF01; genus JAEUQL01. Next base: position 9,027 of record JAEUQL010000117.1, read on the forward strand.
TGAGATAGACCTCTATCTCTTTGCGGACTTCCCCATACCCTTTCGAGATGAGTATAAAATCGCCAAGGCGTGTAGTAGGGTCTTCTACTGTTTGAATCGTTTGAATCGTCTGTGAGCTGTTTGTCACCACTGCTGGGGGAGTTGGTGGTGGACTAGGTACTGGAACACGCCAGTTCTTGACATTCTCATTCTCTATCAAAAACTGTCCATATTGAAAGTTGAGGGTAAAATGCAAAGTCTGCTCTCGTTCTAGAAAGACCAGTACATCAGAATCTTTAACATATAGATCACTAGCATTCATTATCCTGCTACCGGCCCAGAACTTTATGTCTGTTCCTTGCCAGCGCAGATCACCAGTAATAACATCCGCAATGCGAATAGTGACCAG
>JAEUQL010000118.1 GCA_016789295.1 Blastocatellia bacterium
CAAACTGGAAGGATCAGATAGCTACACTCCAATAATTGCATTGACAGCAAGTGTTATGCAAGAAGATACAAAAAAGTGCTATGACGCTGGAATGAACGATTTTCTATCAAAGCCATTTAAGCCTGAAGAACTCAAAATCAAGCTAGAGCAGTGGCTACTCAGAAAAACAGAACTTATAAGTTAGATATTTTTCTTATAGCCTAAGTTACTGCTAATATCGTTTCGTCAAATTCAAATGTCACTATTGAAATCAAACTAGATTTTACTTATTTTTAGCAATTCTTTTCACTATATCTAATCTTTGTCGTGCTGTTTAATACTTTTTGATCTCTGTTACAATCTGTGGCAGGGTTTCACCAGCTTTGCCTTGCAGAAAGATATGACTAATTGGAGTTATAGCAGACTCAAGGCTGTTGATTTCGACTACAAAAGCTCCGGATTGACGAGCCACCACAGGGATGGAAGCAGCAGGTTGTACTAGTCCAGAAGTTCCTATAACTAGGCAATAGTCGGCCTTTTCTGCTTTTTCGAAAGCTTCTGAAAGAGTGTCTTGAGGAAGGTTCTCTCCAAACCAGACAACGCCAGGACGCACGTAAGAGCCGCAATGTTTGCACTTGGGTGGAACAGTTTCTCTTTCAATCTCGGCATCTGAAAGCAAACGGTCTTCACGAAAACATCTATTTTTAACAATATTACCGTGAAGTTCTAGCACATTGTTACTACCTGCTTGCATATGAAATCCATCAACATTTTGTGTTACAAGAGTAAATTTTCTGTTACTTGATAGAAATATTTTTTCAAGTTCTGCCAGTGCATAGTGAGCGGGATTTGGTCTATTTCGGGCTACATTGCTGCGACGTTCTTCGTACCATTCCCACACGAGTTTTGGGTCTCTTCTAAAACCGGAAGGTGAGGCCAATTCTTCAGGATTGAACTTTGCCCACAAGCCTTGCATTGCATCACGAAAGGTTGCAATTCCGCTTTCAGCCGACACTCCAGCTCCGGTTAAAACTACTAGTCGGTCTGCCTTGGCAAGTTTTTCCGAAGCGTTATTTATTAACTCTTGAAAGGGCATAGATTTTTTCCTTATTAGAAGCAGGATAGGTAAAAAATAGTTTATTCGATTATGCTACAATCGAGCGACCTTGCAAACATTTTATATTATGAGGGTTTACTAGATGAGGTTGATATTGACTGTGCAGAGTGGTTCTCTCGAAGGTCGGCAGTATTTGATCCAACGAGAGTATGTACTGCTTGGCAGAAGTTCTGACTGTCATATATGTTTTGAGTCCAAAAATGACCCAGGTGTATCACTTCGCCATGCCACCATAGAACTTCACCCTGATGGCTTCTATCTTGTAGACCAACGCAGCACAAATGGAACTGTTGTTAATGGTTCATTTATTCAGCGTGTAAAGCTATCTTCTGGAGATATGATTCAGCTTGGTTCACGAGGACCAACAATGGTAGTACAGGTAGAAACAGAGTCAACACCACCAGACATTTATCGACAACTTGCACCACCTTCACAACAACCAGAATTTGCTGCTGCTAATTCTGCACCTGTCTCATCGCTTGCTGGTAGGCAAGCAGGAGCACTAAATCCTGCTGCTATGTCAAGCTTTCGTCAGACGATGACAAGTATGGCTTTCTACAACCCAGAAAAAGATAAACAGAAGGAGAGAAGCAATAAGACGGTAGGTATAATTGCAGCTTTGGGCATAGGTGGATTTCTAGCACTAGTAGTTACATTACTACTTCTCTCATCGGTTGGCATAGGGGGGTTGATTGTGGGTGGAACACTGGCATTTCTGCCTGCACCATTCTATCTGATGATGCTATTGTGGATGGACAGGTACGATCCAGAACCTGCTTGGGCGATAGCTGGAGCTTTTGCTTGGGGTGGGCTATTTGCAGTCTTTGTCTCTTTCATAATCAACACGATATTTGGTACAGTTGCGGCTGCGTTTGTAGGTGGGCCTGTAGGTGACTCGCTAGGTGCAATCATCTCTGCACCAATAATTGAAGAGGGTAGCAAGGGGTTAGGCGTAGTTCTGTTGCTAATCTTTTTAAGAAACGAGTTTGACGACATACTAGATGGGATAGTTTATGCAGGAGTGATTGCGCTTGGTTTTGCTACAGTAGAGAATGTTCTCTACTATGGTAGGTCTTTCAATCAGGCGGGTGGTGTAGGTCTTATCTTTATCCTCTTTTTGAGAGGAGTGCTCTCACCTTTTGCACACACTCTATTTACAGCAATGACTGGAATAGGTTGCGGAATAGCACGTGAGACGCATAACAAAGCTCTAAAGATAGCCATGCCGATTCTTGGCTATTTTGGTGCTGTATTTCTACACTGTCTATGGAACACTATAGCGTCACTGGTTGGCATAGGTGGCTTTCTAATAGCCTACTTCATTATCTGGGTTCCGTTATTTCTTATCTTTTTTGGTGTAATGATCTATATGGCCAAGCGAGAAGTAGGTATTATCAAGCAGATGCTGGCAGTAGAAGTGGCCAGGGGGCTTATCTCGCCTCAGCAGTTAGAGCTTGTTGGGTCGTCTTTGTCAAGGATGAACTGGCTTATATCCTCGCTTGGTGACTGGAAAAAGTTTAATGCAAGGCGACATTTTTTGAGAGCAGTGACAAAGCTTGCATTCTGCTATTGGCACGTGGCGCGTGCATCAGCAGCTAATAATCAGACCAAGAGTTTACCATTAATACCAAAGTTTCAGGCCGAAGTAGCCGACTTAAAAGGTAAGATCTGATGTTTATTGATAAAGAGTTCAGGCAGCTCTATCAACTACTGGATTATGGAATGGTAGATGTAGACTGTGGTATCAAGTGTGGTCGATTCTGTTGTGTAGGAGACAGAGATTCCGAACCTGCTTTCAAGTATCTTCTTCCTGGAGAAGTGGAACACTTGGTGATGTGTGGCTTTCATGAGCATGCTGTCTTGGAAGATTTTGGCTTTCTCATACACTACAGAGCTATCAAAACTGGCAGTTGTGCTTGTGAGAATATAAGGGAGCATAGACCTTTCTGTTGTAGGGTGTTTCCGTTTAGGCCAGAGATAGATATATCAGCTCAACGAGTGGTTGGACTTTGGAAGACAGAGAGCAAGCGGTTTTTGCCTTGTTGGATAGACAAGCCTTCAGAAGATTGGAAGCAGAGGGCTATAAGAGCTTGGAATATGCTATTTTCAGACAGAACCTACTTAGAATTTTATGCACGCTACTATCTGTGTTTAAAAGAGTCCGAGAAGACGGATCTTTCATTTGTAGAGTTGATAGAGAAGGATGAGGGTTTTAGAGAGAAGATGCTAAGTCTTCAGACCTTGCCTATTGAACATCTTTGGAGCATGTGTAAAAGTTTCTTCGCTTATATTGATTGAATCTATTTAGTTTGTTGCTTATACAGAAGGGAAAGGGATTTGCAGGCTTTTTGCTTGTGGAGATTTTTTAATGTTACAAAACAGAGAACAGATCTTAGAAAAGTTTGCTGCTCTAGAAGCTATAGATCCAATGATGTTAGAGCAGATAAGGATGCTACGGCAGCTACAGACAGAGGATGAAGAAGACATTTTAGTCGAGTTAATAGGTCTATTTATTGAGGATACTCCTCCAAAACTCCAGATGCTGCGACAGACTTTTACAGAAAAAGATAGAAACCTGTTTGCCAGAACAGCACATTCTCTAAAAGGGAGTAGTGGGAATCTGGGGGCGTCTCAGATGATGGAGATATGTAGTTTTCTTGAAAATGAAGGAAGAGGTGAAGAGCTAGAATCTTTAGCCCCGTTTATAGACCTTCTGGAAAAGAGTTATGAGAGAGTAAAAGCAATCTTTGAGGTTGAACGAACTAGAAGTATAGAGAACTGATAAGCTATTTCTGCAAGTAATGGGAGAAAGAGATAATGGCTATTTTTGACAAAGTTTGGCAACAGGTAAATTCAAAAGTCGATCAGGCAAAGATAAACAAAGAGATCGACAGACTGCGCAGTGCCATTGCTGCAAAACCAAACGACACGGAACTGGTAAGACAACTAGGGACTCTCTATGAGACTTGTGGAATGAACGAAGAAGCTTCACAACAGTATTTGTATCTAGCTCGGCTTCAGGTCAAAAGCAGACAGCCACAAGTTGCTATTGCATATTTTCGCAAAGCCGAAAAACTCAGCTCAAATGAACAACAAGCTTCCATACTCAAAGATATAGAGAAAGTACAACACGAAGAAGGCCAATTTGAAGAAGCTTACAAAACAGCTCGTCAAGTGATAGAAATATATCTTTCGATAAACCAAAAAGAAGCTGCTAGAGGATTTGTTCATTCTCTGCCTGCTTATGGTGACAAAGATGCCATCTATCGCAAAGAGCTGCGTGAGATGATAGGAGAGAAAGACGAAGGTTGGGCACAAGGTGCTAAAGGAAGTTGGGTTGAAGACAACTCGCCAAAAGCTATGCAACTGATAGCAACGCTTCCTGGCTATCCAGCAGCCAAGATCCCATCCGTCTCCAGAGCCGACAAAGCTATGTTTTCAAATATGAATGTATTGATAGTTGATGATGATCCAGGCGTTTGCAAGCTGCTAAGCACTGCGCTCAGAGCACTTGGTTGTCAAGCATTCACTGCTACTGATGGTACTGAAGGTTTGAAGACAGCTTTTGACATGAAAGATAGACTTCATTTGATAATCTCTGACCTGTTAATGCCGAAGATGGATGGGAGCCAGTTTTTTGACGAGTTGCAACAAGATCCAGAACTAGCAGCTATTCCTTTTGTCTGTCTAACTTCTCGTGGACAAGAAGAAGAGAAATTGGCAGCTTTCCAAAAAGGTGTAGAAGACTACTGGGTTAAGCCATTTATCATTTCTGAAATACTGATGCGTGCTAGGAAGATACTTCAGCGCCAGTACAAAGCGATATTTGGCAACCAGCCTGTTGTAGAAGCTCAAGTTGAGCTTAGTGGCAATCTTGCCGATCTAACACTTTCTCAAGTATTAAGGATTCTTGAATCGAGAGCAAAGACTGGGGTACTCACACTGCAGAATGGTTCAGAACGAGCGACTATCACATTGAACACTGGCAAGTTGCACGATGCTGTTTATGCTGACAAGAGGGCGGAAGAAGCTGTTTATGCACTTCTTTATTGGACAGAAGGAAGCTTCAGCTTTATCTCCCAGGGTATTACCTCGACTGCTACTATTAGAATGTCTATAGATGAGATATTTGCAGCACTTACTCGCGCTTATGAAGACAGCTTACTGTTAAACAGACTTCCTTCAGAAGATTCCATTCTCCAGTTTTCATCTGCATTTTATGAGGCTGTAGGGCAAACTCAAGTAGATCCAGGAACTTCAATACTTGTGTCACTTTTTGACGGACGACGACCGCTAAGAGACTGTCTTGCTTCACTCAGGAGTAACAGTAGTGCGTTAGAACGGCTAGTTCAACTATATGAACACGGCTACATGGTGGTTATTGGTAGGGCGTAACTTTTCGTAGCAATAAAAGAGGAGTAAAAAATGGGCATGATATGCCCATTTTTTATTGTGGGAATGATCGTATTTTCTCTAATGGTTATTAGGTTTAGACAAGAGAAGAGTTTAGAAGAAAATAGTTCTTTGCAAACTGCCAACTAGAAGCAAATAATAAGTCTGTTAGATCTTCTGCTATGGGATAAAGACTGTGTCCGAAAAATATAGTTACTCGTCTGCTACATCTACTGGAGAAAAAAGGGTCTATTCAAAAGTTTTAGGAAAGTTCTCAAGCTTTTTCATCTTTGCATTTGGTTTTATTCTTCCTCTTATCACTCTAATAGTTGAGCTTTCAACAGAGATATGTGCTGAATCTTTCTTCAATCCTATTCCTACACCATTGCATATAGCACTAGTTGCAGTTGTTCCATTAACAGGATTGCTTTTGTGGTTAAGGCTGAGGAAGCAAGATGGTAAACAAAAAGGCATGTTAGAGTTTTTGAGTGGTTTGGCTATAGGAAGTAGTCTCTTCTACTCTTTGATATTTCTACCAATGACTCCATTAGCAGTAGTTGCAATCATCATTTATGGGATGGGATTTTTACCACTCTCCCCTCTGCTTGCACTGATTGCGATGTTGGTTTCTCGTTTCAAAATGAGAAGGATCTACGGTGGAAGTTGGGCTTCATCAAAAGTTTGGCTTGCGATGAGTCTTGCACTAGCACTTCTGATAGGTGTAGAGATGCCAGAGATGCTGACACAGGTAGGGTTGCAGTTGGTTGCATCCGAGACCGGGTCAACAAGGCAGTTTGGTCTGGATATGTTGCGCAGAGCAGGCAGCCGTGAATCACTTCTCAGGTCTTGCTATCAGAGACCACTGCTTGTTACAGGAATGATCAATTTTCTCTTCTCTTTGGGTGATCCAGTAAGACCCGAACAAGCACGAGAGATCTACTATCAAGTCACGGGGGAGCCATTCAATACTTTTCCTCCACCAAAGTTTAGCGGTCACAAACGATGGATGTTTGAAGATGAGTTTGATTTTGACTTTGAGCAGGGAGGAACTTTCGTAGCAGGGCGTCTGAAAGGTCTCTATTTAACCAATTCTCAGATAGAAGGCTCTATAGACCCGGATGCTGCCACAAGCTATTTTGAGTGGACAATGGTTTTTAAAAATGAAAGTCAAGTGCAGCGTGAAGCTAGGGCACAAGTAATATTACCTCCAGGAGGTGTAGTTTCAAGGCTTACACTCTGGGTTAATGGTGAAGAGCGGGAGGCAGCTTTTGCTGAGCGTGGTAAGGTGAGGCAAGCCTATTCTCAAGTGGTTTCACAGAGGCGAGATCCTGTACTTGTGACAACTGATGGTGATGGCAAAGTATTTGTACAGTGTTTTCCAGTTACTCCAAACGGTGGAGAGATGAAGATAAGGTTAGGAATTAGTTCACCACTAGAGTTTGAATCGAAGGAAAAAGCTTTTCTACAACTACCCAAAATAGCCGAGCGCAACTACACAATACTTGCTGGATTGCAGCATAGGGTAAAATTTGAGGCTGACCGTCCCATATCGTCTAATGTCAAGCTTGCAGAGAATGGTAATGCTGTAGAGGGCTTGGTCAAAGAAACAGATCTTATCAACTCAGCAATTTTTACAACTCGACCCGCAGAAGTTAATGAAGTGTGGGCTGAAGATCTGGTTATAGATAAAGATTCCCCAACTCAGAAAGTTGTTAAGCAAACTATCAAAGAAGAGGCTATAACACCTATTTCACAACTAGTCTTTGTTATTGATGGCTCAGTCCAGATGAAGCCATTTGTTACAGAAGTAGCAAAGTCTCTTGCTGCAGTTCCTGATTACGTAGAAACTGCCGTGCTCCTTGCTTCGGACAAGCCGACAGAACTGTTGAGTCTACAGACCTCTTCTTCCAAGCTACTTACTGAAAGGGTTAGCCAAATAGACTGTGTGGGTGGACAAGACAATGCCGAGCCGCTCCTGCAGGCATTAAAGATTGCTTCACAAAAGCCAGATAGCAGGGTTGTTTGGATTCATGCGACACAACCAGTAGTCACAGCCAAAGGTCTTTCAAAGCTTGCAGAGTGGCCAACAAGCACTAAAACCATTCTCTATGATCTTCAAGTTGTCAATGGACCCAATAAGCTTACTGATCATTTGAGCCAACTTAATCTGTCTTCTTCTATCAAAGCTATTCCAAGGTTAGGTAGTCCTAGTCAAGATCTTGCAAAGCTTCTTTCACGATTATTTGTAGACAAGAAGGAGGTTGTTTTGACAAGAGAGCGACTAGATGCTTTTGCTATATCAAAAGAGAGTAGAGCGACTAAAGAGACTTCTGCACACATTGCAAGACTATGGGCACAAGATGAGGTGATGCGCTACTACAGACTAAACCAAAGAGATGAAAAGTTATTGGAGAAGGCATTAAAGATAGCTGTTTCTTATCAACTGGTTACACCTATAAGCGGTGCAGTAGTGCTTGAAACTAGAGAGCAGTATGAGCGAGCAGGTCTTGAGCCTGTACCTTACAGCAGTGTCCCAACTATTCCTGAGCCAGAAACTTGGATGCTGATAATTGCTGCAGGCTTGATTCTGATAGTGACTCTCTATCTTGGAAGACGACGAGTAGAAACATTTTAATAGAGTTAGATTATCTGCACTATTTTGTTCTGTGGGACATAGCTTTACTATGCCCCCAGAAATCTATTTTTCATCCAACGTGAACGTAAGGCCGTTTCTTTGGATTGTTTTCGGCTTGGCGAAGCACTTCCCTAGTTACAGGTGCTGTATCGCCTTCGCCAAAAAAGAGGTATTTAAGCACATAAGTGACGGGATTGCCTTCAGTCCAACCAAAATAGACGTGTGGTTGTTGATGGGTAAGATCTCGAATATGCAACAACAGTGCAGCTATTGCGTTGGGTACGGCTGGACTCTCGCATTTCAATACTTTGTGTTTGCCTTGTTGTACTCCCTTTACTTCGAGGATCTCGTCTGTAAATTCTGAAGCATCGCCAGGTTTTACTTCGAGGAAGATGAGAGGCCCTTCATAAATATTGTGGGTTTCGCGAGCTTCTTTCTCTTTACGGTCGTAAGCGAGGCCGCCAGGACGATGTGCAACTATCCTTATAGTCTCTTTGCAAGACTCTTTGATGAACTTTTGTGCTGTTTGATCAAGAGAGATCTGTTTGATGCGAAGTTCTGTAGAGCGCAAGGCTCTGGAAAACAGAGAAGTTGCCATAATAGCAATAATAAAGAAGGACGCAATCTTGATTCCATCTGGACGCTCAATGATATTTGTAACTGTTGTATAGAAGAAGACCAATGTTACAGCAAGGAAGAAGAGCTTTTTGAGCTTACCATCTTTCCAGACAGAGAGTGTTACTGCTAATGCTGCAGAGGTCATCAGAACAAGAACTCCTGTTGCATAAGCACCTCCCTGTTCATCTACATTGGCACTAAAGATTATTGTGACAACCGAGCCAACAGCAGTGTAGAAGACGACTAGCGGACGTGAAGCTTTTGCCCAGTCTGGAGCCATGCCGTATCTTGGCAAGTATCTTGGAACTAGATTTAGCAGCCCTGCCATTGCAGAAGCACCTGCAAACCAGAGTATAGATATAGTGCTCAGGTCGTAGATAGTGCCAAAAGTTTCGCCTAAGTAGTGGTGAGACAGATAGGCAAGGGCACGACCATTTGCTTCCCCACCTGTTTCAAAAAGTTTTGGCTCAATGAGAAAAGATGTAACTATACTACTTCCCATTAAGTAGAAGCTCATTATCACAGCAGCCGTAAGTAGTAATTTACGGGTGTTAACAACTCTGCCCTTTGGTTCTTTATGAGTGTCTGAAGGGTCTCCTTTAACAAGTGGCATGACTGCTACACCAGTTTCAAAACCAGAAAGCCCTAAAGCAAGTTTTGGGAACAGTAGTA
>JAEUQL010000119.1 GCA_016789295.1 Blastocatellia bacterium
AGAGATCTCGTCTACTGGATATGCAGTCTTTTCTAACAAACAGGCAATTTATGTAATATCAACTCTTGAGCAAGGTATTCAAAATCGTGGCGACATAGTAGACTCAGAAGAGGCCATATCATCATCAGATTACAGTGCAACTAATCGCATCATCAACATCGACTTTGATCCCACAACGGGTACAGTTGCAGCAATTCGCCAAAAAAGTAGCGAGCTTTTCAGCATACTTCTTTACAGACTCGATCAAGCCGATGGAAGTTTGACTCCTATCACGGTTAACTCTGCAAGCGACCCTTCAAATGAAGTTGTACTTCCAAGAGGCGAGATAATAGGGTTTGGCAGCAATGTTGCTTTTGATGACACTGGCACAGTCTTTTACATAGCTTCAAGTTCCACAGGCACGCTCTATAGCTATTCTGTAGCATCAAGTGGTGGACTGGTTTCAAATGGAACCTATGAAGACTTTGCTGACGGCTCCATACAAGCAGCCTATTCTAATCCAAGAAAGCTCATCTACCGAAGCCTAAAACAAGCAGACAAGGAGCTTCCCCTTGTTTACATAAGCAGACCTTTTGGGATAAGTAGACCTTTTGGTAAAAAACCTTCCAAACTGCTGGTAGTAAACGCTAAGAGCAGTACGTCTGTTTCTAACTTTTCATTTACTGAAGAACAGGCTTTACAGATAGCAGTAACAGAGGATGGTTCTAGCGTCTATGTTGCATCAAATAATGGCACACTCTGCAAGATCCATACATTAACAGGAGAAAGAAAAGAGATAATCTCTTCGTCTGAAGGGCTTCTCAACATGACTCTTGACGAATCAATAGGGTTAATTGCAACTACATCTGTGCAGACTGCTTTGACAAAAGCTGAGAACTCTGCAACTGCGGCAACAGTAAAACTTTTGAGACTGGAGTAGGTTTAAATTTTCTGAAGTTCAGAAGAGAGTTCTTTAATGAGTAGCCAGCGAAATCCTTTACCTTGGTACAGAAAATATAAAGATCAAAGGCTGCACCAGCAGGAGAGTAAGAAACTTTCTGCTGTAATAGCGCAGGCAGAAGCCTCTTTTGAGTCTGGAAACTACCACAACCTGGTCTCTCTTATTGAAGAAACTCTATCAGAAAATATTACTGATACAAACAACCTCGTCATTCTATCGTGCCTTCTAAATGAAGCTCTTTGTGAACTCAGCAGGTATGAAGAAGCTGCAAATGTAATTTCAGCTTATGAAAAAGAGGTTATCAATAACCTTCCAGAAACACTTCAAGCTGAACTCTTACTGCGTGTAGGAGCTACCTGTAGCTGGCTTGCCCAATATCCAAAAGCAATAGCCAAGCTGAATGAGGCTATCAGACTGTTTACATCACTTAACGACAGAGAAGGTATATGTCGAGGATACTTTGAACTCTCTCGCCTCTATATAAACATAAATGAGTACACAATAGCTGGGGACTATTTGAAGCGTGCACTAAACGATGCTGAGCAGTTAAACAGTACACGCCTTATTTCACAGATACTTCTCAGGCTAGGAATGGTTTCTCACTTTGAAGGAGATTTTGCAAGTGCAAAAGTGCACTACAGCAAAGGTCTTAAACTTGTAGAATCTAGTCACGACTATAGATTAATAGGCTCGCTACAGATGGATCTTGCCAACACCCTCTTCTTTGAAGAACGTGGTGATGCAGAACAGATAATTAGCCTTTATGAAAGTGCTATAGGTAACTTCAAGATCCTATCCAATATGGATGCCATAACTTTCTGCTATAACAACCTTGGCGATGCACTGCTAAGGTTTGGAATGTGGACAAAAGCAGAAACTGTACTCAAACAAGCCATAGAGATTGCACACATAAATAAATTTCCAAATAGTGAAGGTCTTGCACTGATTACTCTTGGTGAACTTTACTTAAAACGAAGTAATATATCAGAAGCTAGAAGGTTGATAGTTGCAGCACTCAGAATAGTTAGTGACAAGGCTGTGATAGCACACGCAAAGCGCATGCTTGGCTACAGCTATGAAGAAGGAAATATAGCTGCATTAAAAGCTTTTAACACATCTTTTCAGCTTGCAACTTCTGTTGGAGACCACAGCGAGATTGCATTCTCACAACTGGCTTTGGCTGAATACTACTTCAGTCGTCAAGAGTACGAGCAGGCAGCAAAATACCTTAAACAGGTACAAGAAAGACTTGGCCAGAAACCAACTCCTTATATATCTGGTTTTGCACAACGCCTGACAGGTAAAATGAAAGCTGTTGAGTTTGCTCTCTCAGAAGCTATCAATTACCTTACAGCTTCAATATCTATCTTTACTTCTGTTGGTGATCGCTATGAGCTAGGATGTAGCTACCTTGAGCTTGCTTCACTGCTCTTAAAAAGCGAAATTTTTGATAAAGCACAGCAGAATGCAAAGCAGGCCAAAGATATCTTTACAGAGCTTGCTGTCAACACAGAACTTGAACGAGTAAAAAAAGTAGAAGCACTGATAGATGAACAGTTGCGCCTTCGTGCTAAAGCTTCGACAAGTATCGAAAGCCGACCTGTATCTGAAATATCACTACTTAAAAGACTCTCTCAAGCTTGCATCACACACGAAATACTACTGCAAGAGTTTTTGGCAATAATCTATGAAAGTTTCAAGCTTCGTCGTGGTCTTATCTTCCAACTTCCAGATCAATCAAATTTTTCAAACTTGCCAGGGTCGATTCTTTTTGCAAAAGGTTGCAACCTAGTCGAAGCTGAACGGCTCAAGAAAAGACTTGAAGATACAGAGATAGAAGAAGCAAATATCAAAGATCGGAGAAGTGTAGCAGGCGGTACACTCTTCAAACTTTCATCTGTGAGACTACCTAACTTATATCTGTTTTTTGAGCTTCAACAAGAACCACTTCTGCAGAGCGAGTTTTATCGATTAGAGCTATTTTTAGAATTTCTGAAACTTGGGTTAGACAACTGTTCTTTGCGCTCAGAATTGAAGGCTGAGCCTATTTTGATATCAAATCCGCTCATAAGCAGTGAACCTCAGACTCTCATTCAAGGCTTTGTCTATTCTAGTGCACTGATGAGACAAGTAGTTGAGCAGATAAAGAAGATTCGAACCTCTGATGTAACAGTCCTGATCACGGGTGAATCTGGAACAGGTAAAGAGCTTGTTGCTAGGGCAATACATGCAGAGAGCGCACGCCGCGAAGGTGCATTCGTTGCTTTTAACTGCACCGCCACACCAAGAGAACTCATAGAAAGCCAACTTTTTGGCCACAGAAGAGGCTCTTTTACAGGCGCAACCAGTAACTACCTGGGAGTGATCAGAACGGCAAAAGGAGGAACGCTCTTTCTCGACGAAATAGGAGACCTCAGTTTAGAAGTGCAACCAAAACTCCTACGCTTTCTTGAAGCAGCAGAAATACAACCGTTGGGTGAAGGAAGGCCCCTTAAAGTCGATGTCCGTGTCATTGCTGCTACAAATGCAGAACTGGCCAATGCAGTAGCAGAAAAGCGATTTCGTGAAGACCTATATCACCGCCTCAATATCATACGCATTCACATACCACCACTTAGAGAGCGTGCTGATGAGATACCTATGCTGCTCAAATATTATCTCGAATACTTTGCATCTAGATATGGAGACAAGAAAGTAAAATTTTCTGACTCTACTATTGAAGCACTCCAACGATACTACTGGCCAGGTAATGTCCGTCAGCTTAGAAATGAAGTAGAACGATTGCTAACCTATTCAACACCTGGTGATACAATAACTGTTAAAGATCTATCTCTAGACATCAGACCTACTTCTGCTACAGTAGTTTCTATGCCATCACGTTATAATCAAAATAACTCTGCTGAAAATCGAATTACTGAATCTACACACAGTAGTGCTAAAGTAGAAGCTTTTGATCAAAGCAGTGGTCAAAAAACTAAAGCAAAAAAACTACGTGATGTGATACGCCCTATTGAAAAAGAGGTTATTTTACAAGCTTTTAGTCGTAATCGAGGTAATTTCACTCAAACAGCTAAAGACTTAGGTCTATCTAGACGTGGGTTAAGACTGAAGATAGATAGCCTAGATCTAAACATCTCAGAAACAAGAGAAAGTTAACCCTGATTGCGAGAAGATGTATAAAAAGTTCTTACTTCTTGTCTCTTTACTCTTCATAGATCACTTCTTTTCATACTCTTCTAATAGCTTGGCTCAAGAACGTCTTTCAAATGCTGCTCAACTCAACCAACAGTTGAGTTACACCTTGGAATGGGACTTTGCAACCAGAAAGCAAAAAGGATGGGTGCTCTACCGTGAATTGATAGCCAAAATGGTAGGGTCACAAGCAGGCATAAACTCGACAAGCTTTGCAGAAGCAGTAATGATCTGGCAGCTTAAAAACCACTTGCCAGCAACAGGTGTAGTCGATCTTCCAACATGGCTACGAATGGCAGAGATTATGCAGCAAGAGCGACTTAGCAATAGAACCCCTGCCAATAAACAAGACCTAATAGTTGCACCAGTAATAGAGTTTTACGACCTTGAACGGCCTGAAGAGATGCGAAAAGTAGAAAAAACTACATATCAAGCCTATCAACGTATGGTTGCAGCAGCACTCAAAGACCAGTCTTATCAAAACAGTATTAAAAACTCTACTGGTAAAGAAACTAGTAGCTATTTTAGAATCATCTCGGCTTGGCGTAGTAAAGAGTATCAAGAAAAACTACGGTCACAGCAGAAAAATCAATTAAGTCGGATTGCTTTAGCAAAGTTTAGTGCACACTTTACCGGTCGCGCTCTCGATATATATGTTGGAGGTGACCCTGTGAGCACACAAGATAGTAATAGAGCAAAGCAAGTAGAATCTCCAGCATATAGGTGGCTTGTTCATAATGCTCCAAAATATGGCTTCAAACCCTACTTTTTCGAACCTTGGCATTGGGAATATGTTGAAAATTAGCTCTTTTCTACTTCTCTTACTTCTACTGTTCACCACAGTAGAAGCTGTAGAAATACCAACTCTTAAAACAGACAGCCCTCAGCAACAGACTTTGACACCAGAGCAGAGCCATTTCTACAACCTACCACTCAATAAAGGCGAGTTTGTACAGATACGTCTGCTGCAACAAGGCGTAGAATCAGCAATGCTACTTTTTGACCAGAATGAGAAAAAGCTCCTCTCAGCCGATTATCCTATCAGTCTAATAGGCCAAAAAGATCTCTTTTTTATAGCTGAAGAGAGTGGCAGATATAAGATAGAAGTCAAAGCTGTTCGACAAGGAGTCATAGGTAAATATAAGTTAGAGCTTTTAGAGTACAGACAGTCAACACCTGAAGACCAGAAGTTGATTGCTGCACAAAAAGCTTTTGCTGATGCTACCAACTTGAGAAAAGAGAACAGAAAAGATGCAATTGCAAAGTCGGTTCAAACCTATCAAGAGGCAGCAAATCTTTGGCAACAAGCAAAAAACTATTATTGGTATGCAAATTCACTCTACTCGGCAGCTCAAGGAGAGCTAGTTCTAGCTAGAGTAGATCAGGCTATGAATCTTCACCAGCAAGCTCTTAAAGTTAGACTAGAGATTAAAGATCGTCGAGGTGAAGGTGATTCTATCCACGCAATTGCACAATTAGAAGTCTTTTATAGCAAGTTTAATGAAGCTTTACCAAAACTTAACCAAGCTCTTATTCTGAGACGAGAGATTGGTGATACCGTAGGAGAAATACAGACACTACAGGTTTTAGGTACAAGCTATAGCGAGTTAGGAAATAAGAAAAAAGGTTCAGAATATTTTGAACAGGTTCTTAAACTTGCTAGTAGCGTAGATGAAAAATCAGCACAGTCTGCTGCACTAAACGGCCTCGGAATAAATTTCTGGGCAATGAGTGAACTTGAGAAAGCCCTTGAATACCTTGAACAGTCATTGAAACTCAAAAAAGAGGTTGGTGATAAAAGAGGCGAAGGCACAACTCTTAACAACATAGGCATTATCCATTCAACACTGAAAAACTATACAACAGCTCTTGATTATCAGACTCGTGCCCTTGCAATCCGCGTTGAGCTTGGTGACAAGAGAGGCGAAGGCAACACACTTAGTAACATAGCTTCTCTATACCTCTATCAGGAAAACTACAAGACAGCTTTAGACTATTTAGAAAAAGTACTTCAAGGAAAAAAGGAGATAAAAGACAGAAAAGGTGAAGCAACAGCTCTAAATGTTATAACTGGAGCTTATATAAAGATGGGAGACTACAAGAAAGCTTTGGGTTATGCCAATCAATCTCTTCAACTGATGCGAGAGATTGGAGAACGCCATGGAGAGAGCTACTGCTTAAATCACCTTGGTCACATCTACAAAAATCTTGGTGAAACAAATAGAGCAGTGAGTTTTTATCAACAAGCTTTGGAGATACTTAAAGAGGTAGGTGATAGAGTAAAACAGGCAGACTTACTAGGACAGATAGCAGAATTTGAGTATGAAGTAGGAGATGTAATAAAAGCTAGAAAAACTATAGAAGAAGCTATATCAATTGCCGAAAATATACGTGCAAATGTTAGAAGTCAGGAACTGAGAACCTCTTCGCTGGAAAGGCTCAAACATCTTTATGAGATCTATATTCGCATCTTAATGAGTCAGTCAAAAAGCTCAAAAAACCTCTCAAAACAATACATCCAGGAAGCCTTTGAAGCTAGCGAGAGAGCACGAGCTAGAACACTTCTTGAGCTACTGAAAGAGTCAAATATAAAGCTACGACAAGGCATCGATCCTCAACTGCTGAGCAGAGAGCTAGAACTTAATCAAAATCTCAGCAGCACAGCAGAAAAGCTTTTTGCAGCCAAAAACCCTTCTAGAAATAGAGAAGAGAAAGAAGAAATTGAAAAGCTTGAAACTGAAGTGGCTCTACTTAATGAAGAGTTAGATAAACTTAATGCAGAGATCAAACTTACAAGCCCTAAGTATGCAGCTATAACTCAGCCTGTTCCATTAAAACTTCAAGACATCCAAACCAAAATACTTGACAGCCAAACAGTACTCCTTGAGTATTCACTTGGTGATGAAACTAGTTACCTCTGGGTTATAACTGATCATTCCATTTCTAGCTACCAGCTACCAGACGCCGAAACTATAGAAGCTCTTGCAAAACAGTTATATAAACACCTATCTTCAAGAAATAGTAACAACCTAGAAAGTCTCGTTGTTGCTAAGAAATTGAGTAAGATACTTCTACAACCTGCTGCAAGTATGCTAGCTAATAGACGCATTGTTGTAGTTGCAGATGGTTTCTTGCAAAACATTCCTTTTGGAGCACTTATAGATCCACGTAGTACCAAGCAAAATCTACCACTAATGTTTAGAAATGAAGTTATCAACCTACCTTCAGCTTCCACATTGGCAGTATTAAGAAGTGAAACAGAAGCTAGAAAGAAGGCTGATAAGACCATAGTAGTACTAGCCGATCCTGTGTTTGATGTTCAAGACACAAGAGTTCAACAGTTACTAACAAAGAAACAGGACAAGAAGTCGATTGTAGAGGAGCCTGTAAATCTGCTGACAATGCCTGCTGACACAAGAAACTTAACTTTTGTAAATAAAGACTCTAGGCTCTATGTTCCAAGGCTACCAGGAACACGCCTTGAAGCCGAAAAGATACTTTCACTTCTACCAAATGAAGAAAAAAGAGCTGTGTTTGACTTTGATGTAAACCGCTCAGTGGTACTTGAAGATAAACTTTCTAACTATCAAATAGTCCATTTTGCAACACATGCACTAGTTGATACAGAACGACCTGAACTGTCTGGCTTGATACTTTCATTGATAGATGAAGAAGGTGAAAAAAGAAATGGCCTATTGCTACTTTCTGATCTGTTTAATTTGAACTTACCTGCAGAACTAGTAGTACTTTCTGCCTGTCAAACTGGCCTTGGCAAAGAAGCTAGGGGAGAAGGAATTGTTGGATTGACCAGAGGTTTTATGTATGCAGGAGCTAAACGTGTAGTAGTAAGCCTTTGGGCAGTAGACGATTTAGCTACAGCAGAAATGATGGGCAGTTTCTATGAAAAACTGCTCAAACAAGGCCAAACCCCTGCTCAAGCACTAAGAAATGCACAGATCTCTATTTGGAAACAGCAGAAGTGGCGAGCACCTTACTATTGGGCAGCTTTCCAACTACAAGGCGAATGGAGAAACTAGCTACAGTACTGAGAATAATAGCATTATATAGCAATTAACTTAACATTTCTTTGTATTGCTGATGCTCTCAGAACTAAAGCTACAACAAAATATTTTTGAAAATCCGGAAAAAGCTCTGCGGAAAAGACAGAGAAATTGCATTTATCTATTACAGAGTGCTTTTTTAATTTACAAGCAGGAGCTAATTGGAAATGCCAGAAGCAGAACAAAACCCCGATGATCAGAATGATCAGATAGAGAAGAAAGAAACCATTAACCATGATGCAATATTTAAAGAACTACTCAAGACTTTCTTTATAGAGTTTATAGAAGCGTTTGTCCCAGATGTAGATAAATATCTCGACAAAAGCTCTATAGAGTTCCTTGACAAAGAGGCTTTCACTACTACTTTTAATGGAAGTAAGTATGCTTGTGACTTGCTAGTTAAAGCCAAGTTCAAGTCCGAAGATGTCTACTTCGTAATACACGTCGATAACCAGAATGACAGCAGGAAGATCTTTCCAAGCAGGATGTTCTGGTACTTTGCTCTATTTCACCGAGAGTATGAACTGCCAGTCTATCCTATTGCAGTTCTCTCTTTCGATTCACCAAAGAAAGAGCACAAAGGAGTCTACACAGTAAACTTTCCAGATAGAGAAGTCTTGAAGTTTAGTTACAGAGTGGTACAGTTGAACAGATTCAACTGGAAAGATTATCTCAAGACAGACAATCCATTAGCAACAGCAATGATGGTGAAGATGAATGTTGCTGCACAAGACAGGATTAAAGTAAAAGTAGAGTGTACCAGAAGAATTCTCGGACTGAAACGAGAAGGAAAAAGTAGCAAGCTGGATGACGACAAAACTCAGATGCTACTAAACTTTATACAAACATATCCAAAGTTGACATCAGAAGAAGAGAAAGAGTTTCGTAAAGAACTAGAAGGGTTAGAACCAAGCTTAAAGGAGGGATTTATGCAGATAACTAACAGTTGGGTTGAACAAGGTATTTCTCAAGGAAGACGTGAAGGTTTGGCTCATGAACAGAAAGTGATATTGAAGTTGTTGAACAAGAGATTCGGTTCTGTGCCAACAGAAGTAGAAGAAGGTGTTAAGAAGCTAGAGCTTGATGGCCTTGAGTCTCTTGCTGAA
>JAEUQL010000011.1 GCA_016789295.1 Blastocatellia bacterium
AGCGCGTCTCATCACTGGTTGACAGACTATTCCAGCAATCAGCTAACGGATAAAACTCAGTTTTTGTCTATTCCGTAACGCTTCATTTTGCGCCAAAGGGTTGTGCGTCCTATGCCCAACTCTTCGGCTGCACGATCTAAATTGCCAACATTCTTCTTCACAGCCATCTCTACCAACACACGTTCTTGCTGCTCAAGCCCTTTAAGAGAGTTGGGCTTTTCTGCAACAGCAGCTACTGGTACAGCAAGGTTGCTGCTCAGATCTGCAGGAAGTTCTTTTGTGGTTATAGTGTCGCTTCTGCAAAGCGTTACTGCTCGCTCGATTATGTTCTCTAATTCTCTTACGTTTCCTGGATAGTGATAGTTTTGCAGCCCAATAACAGCATTTGTATCGAACCTTTGTATCTTCTTTCTGTCACGTTCTGCAAACTGCTTAAGAAAATGTCCAGCTAGAAGCATAATATCATCGACTCTAATACGAAGCGGTGGAAGTTGTAGCGGAACTACGCTCAGTCTGTAATAGAGGTCTTGACGAAAAGTGTGATCTTTGACCTTTTCTAGCAGATCTTCATTTGTTGCTGCAACAATACGCACATTGAGGTTTATAGTACGGTTTTCACCAACGCGCCTTATAGCTTTTTCTTGCAGAGCACGTAGAAGCTTGGCTTGTAGTCCAAGAGGCATAGAACTTACTTCGTCTAGAAAAAAAGTTCCTCCATCGGCTTCTTCCATCAGACCCTTTCTTGTTGCGCTTGCTCCTGTGAATGAACCTTTTGCATGGCCAAAAAGCTCCGATTCTAGAAGCTGTTCTGGCAGTGCTGCACAGTTGACGGCTATGAAAGAGCCGCTTTTTCTTCGGCTCAAGTTATGAATGGCTTTGGCAACAAGCTCTTTTCCTGTACCTGTCTCTCCAGTAATTAGCACTGTGCTGTCTGACGGGGCAACAATCTGTATAGTTTGTAGAACTTCTTGCATCTCTTTACTCTGCCCGATAATGTTTTCAACACAGTACTGGCCTTGAAATTCCCGCTCATAAAGCTCGATTCTTCTAGCTAAACGCTGCTTTTCAATAGCACTTCTGACTTTAATCAAGATCTCATCGCGCTGAAAAGGTTTTGTAAGGTAGTCACACGCCCCCAACTTCATGGCTTCGACAGCAGACTCTATAGTTCCAAACGCAGTGATCATGATCACACTCAAACTAAAACCACGATCTTTGATCTTTTTCAGTAGCTCGATCCCAGAGACAGGAGCCATTTTTAGATCCGTGATCAGAAGATCAAAAATGTCACGCTCCAATAACTCTATAGCTTGTTGTCCATCACCAGCTTGCTCAACTTCATATCCCTGTCCGTCCAGGATAATTGCTAAAGTCTCTCGCATTCTAGCTTCATCGTCTACTATCAAGATCTTGGACATAGTATCCTCATCAACAAGAAAAATACCTGTAGAAATTTACAGGTAGTAGAGATCCTAGATCTGGTGGATCTCTACCTACTACTTGACTACTCAACTACTACTTTTGATCGACCAAGATCAGAAGATCCTGGTCTGACCTCTCTTCCAAGTTTTGTCTGAAAAATATCAGTACTTCCTGCAGAATTGTCTTGCCAAAGTATCTGCAGTTTACCATTTTGGTCAAATGCAAAATCGGAATAGCTAGAGATACCTGCATTATTTGAAAGGTTGTTTACCGAAAGAAAGCTCTTGCCTCTGTCGGTTGAGACGCTCTGTAATACGTCAAATACTCCCCGTCGGTAACCATTCCAGACAATCAGAAAATCTCCTGTTAAGTCTAACAAAACAGCAGGGCTAAAGTCTCCTCCCCTTTCAGGGGTGAAAACATTAAGTTGGCTAAAACTCTTACCCGAATCGACAGAATTGCAGTAGTAGATGCGTGAAAGGTAGTCTTCGGCAAAGACTTGGTCAGGACTGCCTTCAATTGCGGCTACTATATTTCCCTGCCCATCTGAAGCTAGACTTGCCGAAAGGATAGTCTGTAGCTCTTCTCCTAATCTCAGTTTTGGAGAAAACTGGTCATTACTGTCTGAGCGGCTAAAAAAGAGTGCAAACTCTCCTTGATTGAAGTTACCTTCTGATATCAGAACGTTTGTACTAGCTCCAGCTTCAAAGAAGACTGTTGCAAAGATAAGCCTGTTTATATTTGAAGGTATCAAAGTTGCCTTGCTATAAGTTACTCCACCATCAGTAGAACGTGCAAAGAAAAGACCCCCATTGCTGCGGTCGAAATCTGCAAGTATTGCACGTACATTTTTTCCATCTCCTTCAACAGCAACTACTGGTGAAGAGAGAGGAGATTTACTTTCATAGATCTTGTTGAAGCTAAAACTTGAGCCTTGATCCGTAGATCTTATGTCAAATGCAAAAAACTTTGGATCTATCGATCCTTGAGCGTTGAGGCTGGTTCCTCCAAGGTGGAGGGTACCATCAACGTCCAACTGAAAAGTTTCGGGCATTATGAAAATGTTGTTATCTTCTGTGACTACTTTCGGTGGCTCGAAGCTCTTTCCACCATTGGTTGAACGCCTCACAATTATCTTGAATGCAAATTGTGGCTGCTCAAAAAGTTCAAGGTGGACAATATATATCTCTTTTTCGTTTGCTCCAATCAGTGGAGCACCAAGGAAAGTTCCTTCATTGCGTTCCAGCATCGTAGGATCGGCAAAAGTCTTTCCTCCATCGGTCGATCTAGTAAAGAAGATAGCGAAGATACCTGGAGCATCGTCGAGCCAAACTACATTGATGTTACCTGCTACATCTATGGAAGAGCGGCCACCAATAGACCCAGTGCGGTTTCTAGTAACATTTGTAGGAGCTTTCACCAGTGAAGTTGGTTCTAGCACGGTCAGTCTCACAAAAGTTGTGCGGGCTTGGCCGTTTCTGGTAGCTGTGATCGGGATGAAATAAGGGCCTGGCTCTGTTTCTGCAGTAGTAGCAATGTTCAAAAAGGCTTTTGTACCGATGGATACAGAGCTACTAGCAAATCTGAAACTGAGGCCGGCAAGGTTCAAGTTGTTATCAAAGCTTAGGCTTCCCTCTGCACCATCAACGCTCAAAGTATTTATCTGAAACTCGGCTACCTCGCCTGGTTTGACAACCTTAAAAGGTGTTTCAGCAGCAACTATAAAATCTGGACTTACCGAAGTAAGGTCTTGGGCATTTCTCAGTGCAACGTAGATGTCTGAATCTGTTCCACTACGATCATCAGCCCAGTTGAAGATAAACTGCTCGCCACGTGTTGCAACCTGGTTATAGTCACCGTGAAACCCACCCCGAAGGTTGAAAGGGGTAGGAATAAGCGGCCAGTTGGTGGTGGTGATCCGACGGCTACGAAAGAAGTTGGCTCCACCATCTGTTGAGACAGTTGCATAAATATCCAGAAGCGAGAGGTTGGTCAAATCGTTTCTTCGATCATACCAAGTGATAGCTACTGCACCTTCAGAATTGACACCAACCGATGGGAGGATCTGCTCAGCAATACTATTGTCATCTTTGATAGCTTTGGCACTTTCCCAACTCTTGCCCCGATCAGTTGATCTTATGAAAAACAGATCTGCGCGGTCTTCTCGGTTGTCTGGCCTTGCTTCTGGCCGACCTGCAAACACTATGTAGATGTTGCCGCGTCCAATACCTCGACTGGTATCTGCAGCAATCGATGGAAAAGTGTTACCAGAAAATACACCATTGGCAGGATAGGCTGGATCTCTGAAAGATGCAATCACGTTTGGGCCAGCAAAGCTCTTTCCACCATCTATAGATTTGACAAATTTGATCTGGCTTCTACCAAACTCCCCTTCAGTCCAGGCTATGTAGATCTCGCCATTTAGCCCTACTGTTACCATAGAACCTTGGACGAAGCTCCCTTCTCTGCTCTCACCAATCCTGACTGGTTCGAGAAACTTCTTTCCATCTCTACTGGAACGGGCAAACATAATAGCTGTTTTGCCTTCATTGTTGAGAAAGCTTGTCCACGTCAGGTAGACACGGTCTTTGAAGTCAGAGCTGTTGTTACGGTCTATTGCTATCCAAGGTTTGTCTTGAAAATCGTTTCTTCTGCTGGAAGTAGTTGAGCCATTGATCAGCTTCTTCCACTTCTCACCATCTTTTGATCTGCTTACTCCTATTGATGAGCGATCATCTGCGTCAAGCGATATTACAGCATAGTAGAAAACTCCACTACTATTGACAGCTACTACACCTTGACCCAAATTGCTTCCATCAGGGTAAGTTGGGACACGGGCCTGTCTCCAATTGGCTCCACCATCTTTGGAAACGGCAACACCTGCAATGTTTTCTGATGACAAGCCTGCAGAATCATTGAAACTAACAACAATAGTGTTACCAAAAGCTGCTGCACTAGTCCCATTCTGAGTGCGGTCATCTTTGTCAAGCTTTGGGTCATTTACTCTTATATTTTCGCTAGATGATACCTGATCCAACACTAAATCTGTGTAGGATGGGTTTTTGTAGGTGTTCAAATCTGATAGAGGGCTACGTAGCTGTGGTAGATATTTTCTAAGTAGATAAGCTTTTGTTGATTGTGAAAGGTTCCTAAAATTTGTTGGCTTAAATAACCAGGCATTAGGTAAAGATTGATCGTTTGCAAGTTGTTCTAGATGTGAAGAAATAGGAAATGAAGCAAATTGATTAGGATCTGCTTTCATTAGCTCTTCTACATAATCTAGCTGTTCTGCCTGCTTTACCATCAGAGTCTGAGATCTGCTAGAGCGCAGATCTCCTCTCTTGGCTTTGGTCGCAGACGTGTAACCTGCAAGAACGAGAATCAGGATGGTCAGGAAAAAAAATGTCTTCTGCATCCAATACTCCTTAAAATTAAAAAGGTTACATTTACAATTATAAACCTCCAGCTCTAACCACAAAATTCTGAGCTTCATTTGGTGGACAATAGGTTGCAAGCTCGCGAATAAATGCTGGGTAAAAAGTTGTTGGTTCAAAGTCTTTTAGCACTCTTGCCTGTTCGGCATGTTTTATTGAACTGAGGGCGTTTAGCAGAACCTCTGTAAGAGGGCTGCCTGTCCAACTCGATTTCTGGCGTGCCCAAGTAACAACTGTTTCAATAACTCTGATTCTGTCTACTGTTATAGGAGGTTTGGTTCTAAATAATAGAGAAAGCGAGTCAGCAACAAAGAGCGGTGCACGCTTGTCTTCGAGAAACTCTATAAGATCATTTAGAGCCGATTCCATTTCAACACCACCTGTAGAGCCACGCTTGGGCATTTTGTGGTAGTCAAAGCCTGGATAGACGATCTCTTCTGCTTCGGGCTGTGTACGCGAAGGGTTGGGAGGTTGACTCCCTTGCCATGCTGGATTTGTGTAAGCAGATGGAGCAGAGGGTTGCGCTCCTGCATAAGGTACTTTTGGTGTTAAATAGTATGAAGAGTGAGAACCGCTATTGTGTGTAGGTGCTTTTGCAGTTGCCGAGGCAATACTTGCTCTAAGTTTATTGAAGCTTTCACTTATCTTTGCAAAAATAGCTTCTACATCAGCTCTAATATGTCTAGGCGATTGTATAAACTTGTCTGGGTGAAACTTGGCAGCTAAGAAATAATAGGCATCTCTTATCTCTTGAGGAGATGATTGTGGAGTTACTCCAAGAATGAGATAAGGGTCTTGAGTTGCCAGTAAAGATCTCATAGTGGAGATCTCGTTTTGAACCTTGTTGGCTTCGGTTGTTTCTGTATTTACTGTTGGCCTTGGGACAGATGGAGCTGCCCAGGTTGCTGGAGGTATCAAGTATTGTACTGGAGGAGCAACTTCTGCTTGCTCTTGTGCTGAGTCTGGCACTACAAACCTTCCAGTAGTAGTTGAAAGTTCTGGTGTGGCTCCTTGTTCAAGTAGTCCTACTGACAATAGTCCATAAAGTGCTTGTAATGACTTATTTGGAAGTTCACGCGCATAAATAAGGATGCGCAAGATATCCATCGGTTCCGTTACCAGATCTAGTAAATATCTCTCTAAAGGCTTAAGTGCAAGTGATTGTAGTCTCAGAAGAGGTGAAGGTGTAGGAACAATCAGCCTGTTTAAGTCTCCAAGGCCGCGTCGAATGATCTCAAAATCTTCTATTCTCCTAACTCCTTCAAGTATTATTGTAGCCGTTGAAAACTTCAGCTTCAGTTCTTCGGGTGCTCGGTTGTAATCCCCTTCTGCAAATTCATAGTCACCAAAAGTCCAAGTAAAAAGTGAATAGATTATATCGATGAGTTGAAAAGTAACATAAGTTATCAATTCTCTGTCAGTTAATACACCATTTTCAACAAGAGTTTTCCCAAGATGCCTAGCACGTCCAAGTGTTGGAAGGAGGTTTTCGAGTTCTTCTCTTGATAACTTTCCATGTCTTACTAGAGTTTCACCAAGCTTGTCTTCTTGTTGATTACTAGCTGCAAATACTACTTGTCCAAGTTCAAAATATATCTGCTTCTTTATATTACCTTGCTTTAAGATCAACTGGCCTGTACGACGACCTATGTAGATAGTTCGTAAAAGATCTGGTAAGCAAACTGTCGTCAAAGTCCCCTGCATAAAACTACTCTCCCATTCTCAAAAATACTTGGTGTGCTGCTTATCTGTGAAGTTTGGTGATTATATCACAAGGTAGTAGAGGAGCAGTTTTGTAGCCAGCTTCTAATACTCTTAAGAAAAGACTCAGTGTGCCTAAAGCCAACCTGTTCTAAATTTGTTTATCATCTAGGCAGTTAGTTTTTGCATCTGGTTATATTTTTGAAAGTGTCTTAAATTCCTCTGATCCAGGCAGGCTCGCTAGGCTCTTCTTTCATTTCTAAGCCCTTTGCTAGCATCCAGCGATGTAGCCAGGAAAGTCCTCGCGTTGAGCGAGCTTCAGGGAGTTTGTAAGCGCCATCTTTCAAAGCCTCTTCCAAAGTGATGAATTTATAGCCACGCTTTCTTAGCATTTGGGCAAGTTTGTCGAAGTGGTCGGCATTGATCTCATTAGCATGTAGCAACAGAGTTTGTTTGACTTCATAGCCAAGAAATTCAACACTCAAATTTTCAAAATGCTCAAAAATCTTTGACATATATTCAATATAAGCTGTCACAATCTTTTTCTGTAATACATCGTCTCCTTTTTCTTTAGCTCGTGAGTAAGCTAGAGCAAAAATGTAGTCATTATTGTCAATAGTTACAGGGGCAGTTTTATAGCCTTTTTTAGTTAGAAAGTCAGCAAGTTTTTGACGATACTCTTCTGTTGGGCCTGTGCGAAGTTGGGTATGGCGATAGAACTTAAGTTTCTGCCCTTTTTCTGCCAAAAGTAGTTTAGTAACGGTCTCACCACGAACTAGATCTTCTGTGTACTGTTCAAAAGTGGATTGGTCAATAGAAATATGTGAGAAAGTATGATTGCCGAGATCATGGCCTTCATCAAGCCACTGTTTAAGGAGTGCAATGTGTTTGTCGATCTCTGCATATACAAAAAGCTTACTCTCATTAACAAAGCCAATAGCTGGAACTTTTTCAGTTCTCAGCTTGGCTAGGAGATTATCTGTAATGTACTTGTACTTTGTGTAATTGCCGTGAGTAGCTGGCAGATCGTCAAAAGTTACGGCAACTTCTCGCTGTCTATTTTGGCCATAGCCAATCAAAGGAAATAGTATTGAAAAAACTAAGAGAAATAGAGCTTTTTGCATATTCATAGGTCTTCTTTCATTAAACTTTACAAAGTCTCTATAAATACAATCAGGTTTGGGTTTACTAACCCTAACTTTATTTAGTATTTGGTTTCTGATCAGTTACAGGCGTCTGTTGGAGTGAGTATATAGACTTTCTCAACTCTTCTGCAGAAGAGCGAATCTCTTTGTCTGATGTTTCAAGTTCTGCTTGGCTTAGTTGTATTTGAGCAAAACTATACTGGGCTAGTCCTTGAACATAGCCCTCTGTCCCACGTTCATACTTTTCCACACTCGATATCAGTTTTTTGTGTAGTAGGTAGAGTTTTGCAGGTGCATAGATAGCATTTAGGGAATCTCGTAAAGTCGCAAACTGTTTGCTATGAGACCTCATCTGCTGCTGAAATAGATCTACGGTTGTTTTAGTCTCGTTCTTATTTTTTGCTTGGTTAACATCTTTAAGAAACTGTTGAAGGTCGTTTGCTGTAGTCTCCATTTCGGTGAAGATCTGAGCGATGGCTGGTTGTAGAAGCGATGAGTAGCGTTGCAGTTCGTCTGTAGAAGGCTGATCTGCTACCTTCTTTTCATCAGGTTGATTGTTAGGTGTTTTTGCCTCGACTTGTGGTGTATTGTTCTCTGGCTCACTGTTGGATGAGAGTGCAAGGTAGGAAAACAGTACTATTACTCCAGCAGCAAACAGAGCAAACCCAGCTACTGCAATTATTAGAAGATTTGAGTTCTTGCTTTCACCTCCAGTTATATTGAAACCGCACGAGGGACAAACCTTCATCTTTCCTAATTGGTAGTTGCAAGATGGACAGTTCATAGTTGAAGAAATAATCTTATAAAACCTGCCTTTGTGCAAGCCTTCCAAAGATGTAGCCAACAGGCGGTTCACACAGTAAAATCGATATTTTCCGTGAGGTAAGACCAATGTTTAAGCCAGAAGATTTTACTTACTTTGATGCACACGTCCATCTATATCCAGAGAGGCTTTTTCGTGCAGTGAGGCAGTGGTTTGCTACCAACTCTTCTTGGAAGATAGATTACACAACTGAAACAGACAAGATCGTACAGTTTTTAACAGAGGCACAAGTCGAAAGATTCTTCTTCTTCAACTATGCCCACAAAGCCGAGATGGCGGCTTCACTCAATGCTTGGAACTATGAGGTTGCTTGCCGATATCCACAAGCGATAGCACTTGGAACGGTGCATGCGGCTGATAGTGAGCTTTTAGGGATAGCCAATCGCTGCATCTCTGAATACGGCTTTCCTGGCTTCAAGATCCACACCGAAGTGCAACGCTTCTCTCCAGACGATGAGAGGTTATTTGGTTTCTACGAGATGGTTATTGAAAATAGAGCTTTTGTTCTGATGCACGTAGGAACAGCCCCTTGGGCAAACGAGCATTGTGGAGTAGATAAGTTTAAGAAACTTATGCAGAGATACCCAGACTTGAAGATTGTAATAGCACACATGGGACTTTTTGAGTCAGAAAAATTCTTTGAGCTGTTAGATATCTACCCAAGTATGATGTTTGACACAGCAATGGCCTTTGGTCCTATGGCCGAACTTCACCACAATTGGAACCCTGAAGAGATCGCAAAGCACGTTGATAGAATTCTTTACGGAACAGACTTTCCAAACCTTCCTTATGATTACAACCAGGAACGGCTGGGACTTCTCAACCTAGAGCTTAGCAAAAAAGACTATCAGAAGATCTTCTACCAGAACGCTCTATCACTTCTACAGTCTACAAAGTTCTTTTCTAAGTCAGAAAATATTTAGCTTGAGAATCAACTATGGAAAATTTGGCACACACTCTTTTTGGTGCAACCGTCTATAAAGGCCATTTCGAAAAGTACGCACCCAACACGCTTGCTCTTTGGGTGATAGGAGCAAATCTTCCCGATTTTGATATAGTTTCAAGAGCTTGGGGGTCAGCAGCCTATCTCTGCCAGCACCGAGGCTTGACGCATTCTATTTTGGGTATTCTGCTACTTTCTCTACTGCTAGCATCGCTTTGGTGGGTTTTGCAAAAAGTGTTAAAGAGAGAATCTAAGTGGTCGATTCTTTTCGTCTCTTCTCTGGTCTCTCTCTCCACACATCCACTGCTAGACTTTCTTAACAATTACGGTATAAGACCGTTTCTTCCATTTAGCAAGAGATGGTTTTACGGAGATCTGGTCTTCATAGTTGATCCATGGATATGGTTGATCCTGGGAGGCGCGCTCTTTCTCTCTAGTAAGAGTGAAACAAAAAGTTGGCTGCTTTATCTACTTTGTAGCTTGATCACTTCAGTTGTTGTGCTAGGTGTAGGCAGTGTTCCGTTGGCTTCAAAAGCTTTATGGGTAATTGCTACTGCTGGACTGATCTTCTGGCGTGTAAAGGCTGGAGTGATGTCAACAAAAGTATGTCGTACAGCTATCATATTTCTACTTGTTTACATATCAATGCTCTATTTTTTACAGCAAGCTGCTACCTATGCAGCAAAAGATTATGCCAAGTCAGGAGCGGTCGAGGAGGTAACAAAGTTCTCTGTGTCTGCTTCACCTGCAAACCCTTTTAGGTGGGAAGTCTTTGCTGAAAGCCAGAACTTCTTCTATTACGGTGCTATAAGACTTTACAGAGAACCGAGCGCAGAGGTAACCCTTGCTCGACGCCGTGTCTACCGCAACCACCCAGCCGTCCAAAAAGCTTTTCTTACAGATGATGGTAAAGCAATACTTGATTTTGGTCGCTACCTTCTAGCCGATGTCGAAACAGACCCAAACGGTTATAGCGTAATTCTTGGGGATGGTAGATATTCAAGAGGAGGTAGATCTTTTTCAACTTTTGTTATAAAAATCCCTCGCTCAGAGATAGAAGTTAAATAATGGTAGTAATGCAAAGGCTTTTTTGAATATCGGTTTCACGAGAAACTGCAAGGTATGCTGCTATAGACGAAGTAGGGCTAATAACAACGTTGTTATTAGCTCCTGGTGGCTAAAGTTTAACTATGCGTAGTATCTCTTCAACTTTTTTGAGTAGTTTCTGTCTCTGCCCAATCGAAAGCTCTTCTACAGGAAGGTGATCGAGTTTTTCGATGGTTTGCACAATTGCTTCGCGAAGTTTTTCGTTGAGCTGGTCGTCAAGCTGCTTCTCGTCGTGCTGACCAATTTCACTCTCTAGTAAATTCTTTTCTTGAGAAGTAGAGATCTCTTTTTCTACCAGATGGCGAAGTTCGCCTACAGAGAGAGAATCTTTGAAGATCTTCTGCAGAAAACTGTTTCTTACAGAGCCTGCAGACTCTTCGTCACAAACAAGGTTATCGCTGGTCAGTTTGCCGAGGAGTCTAGCTTTTGTGTATTCAAGCTTTCCTTGTCTCATAGCTTCTAGAAGGTCTGATGGAAGTTTTCTGAGAGGTAGGCGGTGTTGAATAAAAGAGAGCCAGCTTGTTCTACCAATTGATGAAAAGACTTCTTCGACGATAGGGATGAGTTTGGTAAGAGCAGGGTTGGCAACATTTGTACGCCCTTTGCGCTCACTGGTGCGCTGGTTGTTCATTGCAAAGAGAAGGCGTAGCACGTCGCTGTAGGGGTCACTATCTGTAGTTTTAGAGAAGTTTTGAAATTCTGCTTCTTGAGAAAGCCTTACTTTAATAAGTGCCAGGTAACCTTCTGTCTCTTCTACAGGGTTTAAGTCTTCTCGCTGCAGGTTCTCTACAAGAGCTATCTGCATCACCTCTTGGTCGGAGAGCTGGCGAATGGTTACTGGAATCTCACTCAATCCAGCAAGCCTTGCTGCTCTCCAGCGCCTTTCTCCAGCAACTATCTCATACCTTGCCCCGCTACTTTGTAGACCATTCTCTGCCTTTTTTTCCCGAACGATTATTGGTTGAAGTACCCCACTCTGCTTGATCGACTCTACTAGATAACCAAGTGCTGTCTCATCGATATAGCGGCGTGGTTGTGCCGGATTGGGAGTTATATCGTCGAGTTTGAGAGTTCTCGTCCCAGCTTCGAAAGTTGCAGTTGGAACCTTGGTATTTGCAAAAAGAGCGTCAATACCGAGGTGTTTCTTAGCCATTAATTACCTCCTGTGCAAGCTTCTTGATGTCTGTGTTTCCTTCAAAGCGCGGTGCGTGCAGTTGAACAGGAAGTGCACGGGCTGCCGCTTCTGCAAAGGCAACACCTCGTCTTATAGGAGTAAAGACGTGGAGCTTGTCGCCAAATCGGCTTCTGATAACCTCGTGGGTCTCTGTGTTGAGCTTTGTTCTGGAGTCTAGTAGTGTAGGTATTATTCCAGCAATCTTCAGATTAGGGTTGAGCATTCGCACTTTCTCTATGGTAGAAAACAGATGCGTTGTTCCTCGTAGAGCTTTTACTTCGCACTGTACAGGAATAAGTATCTCGTCTGCTGCTACAAGAACATTTACCGAGATGTTGCCTAGTGAAGGTGGTGAGTCTATCAAAATAAAATCATAGTTGCTACGAATTGGCTTGAGAGCTTCTCGCAGCCTCAACTCACGCCCAATCTCTGCATTTAGTAGAAAATCTGCAGAAGCGAGGTCAATATTTGAAGGTATCAGATCCATCCCGTGAACGTGATGAATCGGTGCTGGACTTCGCTGAATTAGCGATTCAAATAGACTCTGCTCTAAATCCTGTGAATTAAGCCCTAAAAACTCTGTGAGCGATGCTTGCGGATCTGCATCTACTAGCAGAACCTTTTTCTGAAACTTTGTCAGCTCATAACCTAGATCGCGAGTAAGAGAGGACTTTCCAACTCCACCTGCCTGATTAAAAATAGCCAATATGCGTGTTTCCAAACTAGATCAACTCCTTGCTCGACATAAGAGAACGTCATTAACAGTTGAGATAAAAATAGTAACAGTTGAAATAAAAATAATAACAGTTGGAATAAAAAAGCCAGTGCTCTGATAAGTTGTGATAAATAAGTTCTTGTCTATTTTAGACATACAACAAGTCGCAAATAATAAGGGATTGGTGCTTTTTCAGCACATAATATGGCACAAAAGACCTCTTTTGTCATCATTTCACTAATATATTGTGGCTTGAAGACTTATTTCAACTGTCAATAAAGAGCCTGTTTTGATTACTAGTTAACAGATGGAATAAAGCTTAATAGTTGGAATAACAGGTATTAACAGTAGGAATAAAACCTATTAACAGTTGAGTTAAAAATTGTTAATAGTTGAAATAAAAAGTTATTAACAGTTGAGATAAAAATATTGATGGTTGAGATAACAAAATGGAATAAATCCTTTATTTGCAACAAAAAGCAATTCGCGTCATGTATCATGTTTATGGTTTTTAAAACTGTTTGTTATGTACATACAAAGGGTTTATTTCATTAAATGTAGATGGTATGTGGAGGTCGTTAATGAACAAAAAGGTCACAACCGAAACGCAAGTACAGAAAGTAAAGTCGAGTGAAAACGTTGAACTTGTGAGAGTCTCGCTAGATGAGTTTAACTTGGCAACCTTCCCTGTTTCAGTACTCGACAAGAAGGCACAACGTGGTAAAGAACCTCTCCATTTCCAAGATGTGATTACAGTTGCCGGGCAGCAAGTCGAGAGGCACTGGAAGGTATTTCCGCACCAGGAAGAAGGTTTTCCTGGCCCTGCCGATGATGATGTACTGATGGCACTGTTTGAGCTTACACGCGAGCAAGGCGGCGCAAAAAAGATCTACTTTACCCGCTATCAGCTCTGCAAAAAGCTCGGTTGGCCGCTAAATACCTTCTACTACAAGCGCATAGAATCGAGCTTTCGCAAGTTGGCTGCTGTCCATATCGAAGCAACAAATGCTTATGGAGACTTGGAGCGGAAGAAGTTTATCAATATGGGCTTTACCATAATTCAGGAATATAAGCTCTATGACGAATCTTCCAAAAGCAACAAGCCTTCTTATGTGATGTGGTCTGATAGGATAGCTGCTTCCATAAGCCAAAAACTTACAAAGTACCTTGATGCAAGCTTCTACTTCGATGAACTCGAAACACCTCTTGAAAAAAGGCTCTTCAGATATCTAGATAACCACTTTGACCAAGGAATGTACAATCTGATACTTGATATTCAAAATCTCTGTTATGAGCACCTTGGCGTAGCTCGCCGTTATCGCTACATCTCTCAACTGATGCAGAAACTAGAAAGCCCTCTTCAGAAACTCGTAAGAAAAGGCTTTCTGCAGAAATGGCGGCAAGAAGGGCAGAGTTTGATAATCACCGGAATAGAAGGATTTGCTTCAAGAGTTAAGTTTTCTATTCCTATGTCAGAGATGATTTCAGACATTTCAGACGATATCTGCTCAAGCAGCGATACTCCTAGCTCTGAAGTACAACAGCAGAAGAAACGACCTACAACAAGCAAAAAGTCGAAGTCCGAGGCTTCCAGTCAGAGAAACCTCTTTGACAGTTCTATTGCTTTCGAGATCTCTGCCAGAGGTGTAGACCCTGCCGTAGCTCTCGACATAGCAGAAAGGACGGCTGGACGCTATGAGAAAGAGGTCTGGGGAGCGATAAAGTACTTTGACTCTGAGTGTGCAAAGGGCAAGAAGTTTGATAATCCTGCCGGACTACTTGTAAGTCTCATACGCAAGGCTATACCACCAGAAGACGCACCTCCAAAACGTGATGGAAGCTCAAAGAAGACCAGCTTTTCTACGCCATCGAGAACAGTTGTTGCTTACCAAGAGCCTTACCAAAAAACCGATCAGAGATCAGATCAAAGATCTGGCCAGCAGCACGATCCATTGCTCTTTGTCAGAGGTGAGATCGAATATCAGAAATATCTTTCGGATTTTGGCAGAGAAAGCTTTGAGTCGCTAACCATAGAAGAACAGTTGCGAATGTTTAACGAAATGCAGAAAGAGCTTAAAGCTGGCCCTCACGCTAGCAAATTTCGAAGAATGCCTGCAGACAAATTTACAGAGCATATACGTTTTATGATAGAGTCGGAACTGAGCCGTGCTAATGCTCTGCCTTTCGATGCCTGGTTCAAAAAGTGGCAGAAAGAACAAAGCTAGTAAAAAGGTGCTATTCAAAATAGGAAAAAAAGTTGATCTATCAGTACCATTTCGTATATCTGTGACAAAACTAGATAACAAAAAACAAGTAGTGGCTAGTGTAGACTTAGGAATAAACACTGCTGCAACTTGCTCGATAGTCTCTCTAATTGGCACTGTGACTGTTAATTTAGCAGCCGACATAGACCAAAGAGATAGACACTTAAAACTCATAAGCAAGAAAGCAAGTCTTACTATGGGAAAAGGTGGAAAACTCCATATAAGACAGCGTTTCCACTCTTGGTTACATAGGCATATTGTTGAACTAGTCAAAGAAAAGTTCTTAGAAATGGGTGGAAAAGTAGAATTTGTAAATGTTGCAAACAGTTCTAAGTATGCTTTTGATGGTAGTGGATTAGTTAAACGTGAAAAGAATAATTACTCTCTGGCAAATCAACACTTCCCTCTTCGGAAAAGTCCAGAATGTTTGGTGATTTCGCCATACGATCTCAGCTTATTTAAATTCAATATCAGCATAAACATCGCTTACTGCCAGCGTGCAACCAATGGTTTCCAGGGTCAAGGTAGCTGTCAGATCGGCTGTGTCAAAGCGCATCCATTCGCCGTTCTCCTGCCTGATGTAATGGGTGATGAGCGGTGCATTTTGTGCTACCAACATATATTCCCGCACATTCTCAACAGCCTTGTAGGCTTCAAATTTTTCTTTCCGGTCAACAGATTCGGTGTGTGGTGATAAAACCTCAACCACCAACACCGGATTGGTCAAAGCATCAATTCCCAGGATTTTTTCAAAAAGCGGTTTTCCGCACACAACACTGGTATCGGGGTAGCGATAGGGCGGAAGTGTCGGTGTTTTGATCGGAATTTCACTGTTAAAGGGTGTACAGGAACGCTTTTTTAATTGCGCGTGTAATTCGGCATAGATGTTGCCGGAAATGCGTGCGTGAGCTTCACTTCCACCACTCATACACACAATGTCACCGTCCCAATACTCATAGCGGGCGTTGCCCACACCTTCTAAAGCTGCGTATTCTTCCAAGGTGTAGTAGTGTTTTGGATAGGATGACATAGGAACTCCTCAATAAATAATCATACCTGAATGTCCAGGTCTGAAACGTCTACCTGACCAGAAATGAGTTTTGGTAAAAGCAAGTCGTGGTTTTGGCGTAATAACGTCACTGTGCTTGACAATGCGCCTTGCTCTCCCTGGGGCTTCCAGGAAGTTTAACTCTTCAACTTTTTCAATCTTTCCGGAGGAAACAGAAGCTATATCAATATACTTTATCTGTTCTGGGGATGTCTTTGGTGAAATGCTTAAAGCATTAACAGAGATAAGGTCACCAAGTGCTTTGACATTCCATCCCTCCGGTATTCTCCCAAGCGATGACTCCACTCCTGCCAGTTCCTTTTCAGCTTGGGAAAATCTGAAATCCGCATACCGCAAAAAGATCATTCCAAGCACAGGTACAGAATATTCCGAAGATTTCAACTTTGAGTTGGCGCGTAACTCGTCGGCGGCACTCCACAGCTTTTTTTCCAGTTCAGCAAGTCCGTTATTATTTTTGGTCATCGGCTCTCTAAGTTGGGCAAATAAAGGATATTCTCGTTCCATAATCCATAATAACCCGATTTAACCAAAAATGAAGAGCAAAGAGGCCAGTTTGTAGACGTGTTTTACCATAATTTATACTACATTAAAATCAAAATAATGCTAGGAGTATATCGCACAAGTTTTTCTACTCTAAGAGTTGTACCCTATACTCTATCTTGTGGCTGTATTGGGGCAAGCGGGTCAAACAGAAACTATCCTGAAATCACTTGAAGATATAAAAGAGAAGCTACCTTTCTTATTCGCACTGACCGTTGAGGAAAGAGTACGGATGGTAAAACTTGGATCAAAAAGTTTGGACTTTGTAGAAAAATCGCTAACAGTAGCAAAACAGAATCCTGAAATAATGCCAAGAGGCTTTGACATAGACGAGTTTGAAAAAGATGTCTCTCTTTACAGAGATTTAGAAGAAATAAGAATAGCTTTGACAAACCTTTTAGATCTTGTTTCAGATACATCCTTTTTAGCTGGTAGTGAAGCCTATGCTGGAAGTTTAGTAACTTATAGTCAAGCTAAGAATACTCGTTTTGCACTAGGACTAGAGACTGCCGTAGATGATATGGGAAAGAGATTTGCCAGAAAGGCCAAGAAAAATGGTTCAACAGACCAGAAAAATTAATCAACATTGCACCTTTCAGATTCAACATCCTACCTGTTTAGTCTGATCGTTGCTCTTAAATAGCCCACGATTTCACTGTGAAGATACAAGTTTCTATCTTGCATCTTCACACTTTCTCTAAAAAGATAGAAAATTCCTCATTTAAGAAAGAAAATTTCCTACATTTATCTTCAAAGTTTTCCATCAGAAGCTCAACATTCCGTCTTCAAGATGCAAAGTTGCACGATAAAAACTCAAGGTTGATACTTTTAGAAGAAATTTTTTCATCAACAACATAGAATGTTCTCTCATTTTCAAGCAAGCTTGATGAAAAAAGATGAAATAGTGAATCAAAATCGAGAAAGCTCGATGTAAAAAGATAAAAAGTTGAGTATAAAAAACAGACTCCTGCTCCCTATTTGATAGAACGTTCATAGATTTTGATACAAGAAAGCTTGCAAAAAGAGAAACCTTGAAACTATTTCCTGCTTCTCTGATAGTCAAACTCACAAACTTCCATCTTTTTGCTACTTGCTTCTAGAGATCAGATAGATAACTGATTAATAAAGGTGCAACACTGAACTCTATAACATAGTTTTCAACCCACTAGAGATTATCTACACAAAACACAAATAAAGTTTTTAAATTTCTGTAATAAGAATATAGAAAGAGATAGAAAAAGCTTGCTTTCTTTTGGAAGTTAGAATATCATCCTCCACGTCTTCTTAACAACTACTTACCTCAAAGTTCAGGTTTGAGTATTATTCCCGTGATTTAGAAAAGTTTAATGATAAAGACTGGCTACTCTGTCTTTGGAGGTAGTGAAAACTATTAGGAGCATTGCGCATATGGAGAAAAAAGAGCCTGAAATATTCTCAAAGTACCCAGAGTGTAGAAAACAGTTTCAAGATATGACATTGAATATGTTGTGTGATTTTGAAGACGACATAGCAAAGGCCAAAGAGTACTTTGGAGTAGTTGGGTGCGAAATCAATATGTCTAGAGCAGAAATGCTAGAGCTAATAGGAGAAACCATCAAAGAGAAGACAGCAGGAGAGCACGACAAGTTGATGGTTTTGTACCAAAGGAGTTTGAAAGAGATCCTGACACCAGAAGAGCACAGATGGATATTCTTGCACAGAAACAGATGTGAAAAGTGTAAACAGGAAACAAGACTGAACAGACTAAAAGCAAGGATAGGGTCATCAGGAGGCTCCACACCAAAAAGCATCAAGATCAGAGACATAAATAACAATTCCAATCAAAAGAAGCCGAATATTTTTGTTAGCAAGATTGCAGAGATTAAGAAGCAGCTAAGTTCAATCAATGTAAGAAATATAAAAACTATAGCAAAGAAGAGAACTGTAGTAGTTGCATCAATCATAGTGTCAGTGATTGTAGCAGTGTTAACAGTTAGTGTTTTGATCCGTAACTACAATGCAAAGAAGATCGATCTTGCCAAAACGGCTCAACAAGATAGAGGTGCTAGAAAAGAGTTTCAAGTTAAGAAGAGAAGAACCAGTCAAGAGATAATGAGATATGCTCAGCAGTACGAAGATGCTTCAAGGAAACTGAAGAAGCAGCCACAAGATCCTATTTCTCTCCTTGCACGTGGTGAAGCAGCCGAAGAACTCAATTTGCTAGGAAAAGCTCTCGAAGACTATCAATCCTATCTCAAACTAGCCACAGATGTTTCAAGTAGAGCAATCGCTGAAGGCAAGGTTACAAAACTTCAAGCAGCTATCAATACCCCTATAAAACCAGAAGCTACATACTATGAAGAGTTCAACAGTTTCCTAAACTCTTATCTACTATCTTTGATAGAAGGAAAGAGTACAAGAGCACAAGATGAGTTGGAAACGGCTCAAGCAGTAGCAAAGCTTATGCTGAAAAACACTGGTGATAGAGTTGGAGTAGATCAGATTGAGTTTTATTCAAAGCTTTCTGTTGATACTGCAAAAGAGTTGCTAGAAGCACGCCTAGAAACAGAAGAAGTATCCAAAGTTGTAGCTATTGATCATTTTCAAGATTCTATCGACAAACTTTACAAAGTAAAAAATGTGTTTGTTAGACACGGTGCTGACATAGAAAATCAATCAGTAGCAGTACTTCTTGCCAAATTCCTTTCAAAGGCTGGACGTCTTGCTGAAGCAAGAACAAAAGTAGATCAATGGCTAGCAGTTTCAAAAAATGAAAGCTACCTATTTAATCAGGCTCAGCTACTTTTTTGGGATGGGCAGATGAATGTTTACGAACGCAAAGAGCAAGAAGCAGTAAGGAAATTCCAAAGATCTATAGAAATTTACCAAAGTATTGATGATGATAAGTTCATTCTTTACCCAATCATGCTTCTTTCTTATCTTTACAACATAGCTGATAAGAATGAGCTAGCACTGTCTAAAAGTATGGAAGGAGTTGTAGGAAGCTTGAAGTATAACCATGCAGCTTTCTCCTCTCAGTTTTTGCAAGAAGCTGGAATTGCTGCAGCAGGGCTAAATATGCCCAATCTTGCAAAAATATATCTAGAGAGTTCCATAAAAGCATGTGAAAAAGAAGAATTATGGGGATACAGAATAGTTGCAAAAGCAGCATTATCTTCTGTCCTAGCAATGATGGGAGAAAAACAAAAAGCTATAGACTTGATTAATGAAGCCAAGACGTTAGATCTTGGTAAGAGTTTTGATCCAACAGCAAAACAACAGCAATTGTTGCACGTAATTAGCTACGAAGGAAAGGTTTACGGTCTAGCAAAAGATTTTGTCAAATCAGAAAGGGCTTATAGAGAAGCTATATCATTAAGTAAAGAGCTAGGATACAAAAATATTCTGGTGATTGGTCAATGGAGAAAAGGACTTGGAGAAGCCCTTCTTGAGCAAAAGAGAAATGAAGAAGCATTACAAGAGTTTAAGTTAGCGGAAGAAGAGTTCAGGAAAGTTAGCGAAGGATTGCACCCAGAAAGTAAGAACCGTCTTCTTGATCGCTCATTCTCAGGAAAAGAGATTGATGAATTGATCAAACTAGTTCAACCCTGATTCACCAAAGATTTTTGGAAGACACATTGACCCACCGCCACCTGTAAAACTTTGCTTAACTGCAACAGGCTCGTATTTTGTTAGCTTCTCATCAATGATGTCATAGTACATCAAGAAGTGATTCAAGTTGGCCATCTCTGGTGGTGGAAGATTGTAAACAGTAACTAAATAGTTTGTGTCATATTCGGCTTTGAGTTTTAGAGGTTCTGCAAGTCCTGATATCAGTAGCTCTTGACCATGATCAAGATCAATTCTAGCTGCTGGTTGGCCTATCCTGCGAAGTATTGGAAGACTTTTTCCACTACCATCTGCTGCTATAAACTTCAACTTTTCATCGCTCAGCTTTGTTGTATAGAAAATTCCTGTGTTGAAGTGTATTTTCCCCAAAAAAGCATTCTCTTTGATCTTTAACTTTCTCTGATAAATCTCTCTCTCAATATCAAAAGTCCAGCTAAAATCTCTCTCATCGCTATCTCTTCCATTAAACGCAAGATAGCGGCCTAACCTCATACTTCTTCTAGCTATTATGTCTCCTCCAACAACTGAAACCTCCAAAGTTCTTTTAAGTTGCTCTG
>JAEUQL010000120.1 GCA_016789295.1 Blastocatellia bacterium
CTATCTCATCATCTTCTGAAGGGAGGTTTTTAAGACCAAGTTCTATATATTGAATTGGTGCAAGTTCTGCTTGGCGTACATCATCCCAAAGAGCTTCCCAAAGTAGAGCACGAAGTAACAGATCTTTGATGTTTGGGATTTCGGTCAGAACCGACTGTCTACTTTTTTCGTCTAAAAAGAATCTTCCATATCCAAAATCTTCATAGTTTGCAAAAACAAACTTTGGTGCTGGTTTTCCAATGAGTTGTGTAAGCCGTTTCTGTTTTCTGCTTAAAAGAAGATTTACTATTTTTGGTGACTGATTCTGATAGAACAAGATAAGTCTTGTTCGCATTGGCCAGATACCCCCCTCACCAAGCGTATTCTCCTGACTAATCAAAAAATCTGTTATTACACCTTGCTTGGTCTTGTAGCTTGTGTGTAAATCTGGCATTGAACGACGTTTAACCCAAGCATCTGCCCACAAACCTAGTTTCTGACCAGATCTTCGTTCAATTGCACTCACCAAATCATACCACTCTGCATTGGCATAAGCATTTTCCTTAACAAAAAGTTGTACAGATGATTGAAATATTTTTGTCCCAAAGAAAAACTCTGCTTGACGTAGTATTGCAGGAGCTTTTTTGTAGACTATGTTTCCATAAGCAGACTTTGCTGCTGACAGATTGGTTAACTCTTGCCAAATGGGTGTTGTTCCCTTAGTCACATCAGTTTTGTAGGCATCAGACTTGGCTGTATGAAAGATGTTCCAGGCATTGTGGTCTGGAAGGATAGCTTCTGTAGCTTTGGCCGCCATAAAATTGGCAAAACCTTCTTTGAGCCATAGGTCATCAAACCATTTCATAGTGACAAGATCACCAAACCATTGATGTGCTGTTTCATGAAATATAAGCTGTGCACGTTCAGCTATATCAGAATTACTTGGTGTGGAAGGAAATAGTATGGAACTCTCTCTTAGAAAGGTTGCTCCAGCATGCTCCATTCCACGATAAGCAAATTCGGGTATGAGCACCAGATCGTATTTGGAGAATGGAAAAGGGTAGGCAAAATAGCTACTGAAAAACTTTATTGCTTCACGGTTGAGCCTGAGAACTTCTGGTGCTTCCTGAGAAGCTCTTTCAGCTTTTGAGCGTCTAACAAAAAGTTTGGTAGGGTCGCTCTCCTCCTTCAACTCTACAAATGGGCCAGTAGCAAAAGCAAATAGATAAGTACTTATCTTTTCACTCTTTGCAAAACTTAGCTTTCTACTACCATTGGCATTACTGCTGCTACTCAGCTCTTTTGTGTTGGTTATCACTTTCCAATCTCTAGGTACAGTTATTTCTAACTGAAAATCTGCTTTCAAGTCTGGCTGATCAAAGCAAGGAAAGGCAGTGCTTGCATCGGAAGGTACAAAGAGTGTGTAGATATATTCTGAACCGTCTTCTAGGTCTTTATAGCGTGTGACAGCACTTCCAGAACTGCTAATAGGTGATAGGAACTCAAAGCTTATCTGGTTTTTACCTTTTCTTAAAAACTGCTCTATAACTATGTGTTCATCTACAAAGTTGATGGTATCTACTTTGTTGTTATTTACTTTCAAGTTCCAAACTTTAGATAGTGCCCTTGGTCTCCAGTCAAGCACAACGGGCGAGGAAGGATTGTCGAGCGTGAAGTTGCAGACTTGTTTGCCTTGAATGTAGTCTGCACCAGCAGAGATTTCAATACTGAATTGATAGGAGACATTACTGTAATGTTTGGCTCTCCACTGAGCAAGGTCACGAGACACTCCAGGCTCAAGACCTGGAACTTGAGTTGTAGAAGCTTGTGCCAAAGCATCGACATTCATAATTACTAGATAGGTTAGAAAAAGTAGTAGAAATAAGGCTCTCATTACTCATTACCCAAATATTTACACCAGAGAGCTTTTGGCTCTCTGATTCTCTATTTACCTTTTGGTGAGTGTTTCATCAATGCTTCTATAAGAGGCTTTGCTTCTGTTGGTACTTCAACTTTGTTGTCACGAAGTATCTCTTTTGCTTCCACTTTTCGTTTGTAAAGCTCTTGATTGCCTTCCTGGTCAGCTTTGACAACTGCACCTTTGAGTTCAAGACCAGCAAAAAGCCCTTTGCTACGAGAATAGGTCAAGATCTTTGCACTCAGTGCAGCATCAGTCTCTGCACTACTTGCACGACCAACAGGGCCAGCAGCAGCAGAAGCATCACCGCCAATTGTAAATTTGTCTTTGAGCAGATAGTCTATGCCGTCAGGATTCATTATGAGCATAACTACATCAATTGCCGCTCCTCCTATCTGTAAACCGAAACTACCTCCACTTAGCGTGATCATTGCAGGTGCACCCCAAGCCCCTTTGCCGTTGTCTTGACGACAAGCCACGGCTCCTTTTCCATAACGGCCACCAACTACAAAGCCTGCTTTCTTCATTGAAGGAATGACAGCTACACAAGAGCATTTATCTAAAAGATCTTTTGGAATAGACTGCTCAGGTGTGTCCATAATCTCATTTATTACTTTGCTACAGTTTTGTAGTCGCTCGGCCTCTTTGTTTTCAGCATAAACGATAAAGGTGGCTGCAGAAAGAAATAGAAGAGTAGCAAGAAGTCGTTTCATATAGTTTTACTCCTGATTAGACTTGAAACAAACGGTCAAGATTATAGCAGGTATCGGCTTTCTTTCAGAAAGACATAAAATTCTATTTTGGAGTTTTTCATGAAGCTCAACTATCAGGAATATGGTCAAGGTAGACCTATAGTTATTCTTCACGGCCTTTTTGGTTCTACTGACAATTGGCATACAATTAGCAAGAAATTGGCAGAGAGTTTTAAGATCTATGTGCTAGATCTAAGAAATCATGGCCTATCACCACACAGTAGCATTTTTAACTACAGAGTTATGGCTGAAGATGTAGCTGAGTTTTTTAGTTTACATAATCTTAGTAGTGCTTCTATAATAGGACATTCAATGGGTGGAAAGGTTGCTATGACACTTGCCAATTTTTATCCTGAAAGGATAGAAAAGTTAGTAGTTGTCGATATTGCTCCAAAAGCTTATGGAAGAGCACACAGTGATATTCTAGAAGCCCTTATCTCTCTGGATCTTTCGAAATATGAATCAAGAAAGCAGATAGACGAGGAACTTGGGTTGAGGGTTGAAAATCAAGTTGTTAGACAGTTTCTTCTCAAAAATCTTACTAGAAAAGAAGCTGGTGGTTTTGGCTGGAAGATGAATTTGCAAGGAATTTATGACAGTTATGCAGAGATAAACAGAGCTGTGGAATTTGATAGAAGTTTTGAAAAACCGACACTTTTTATTTCAGGTAGCCTATCAAACTATATTAAAGACGAAGATAGCTTGCTTATTAAAAAGCTTTTCCCAAACAGTGGATTGGAGTCTATTGAAGGAGCGGGCCACTGGGTACACTTTGAAGCTCCTCAAGCCTTTCTTAAATTGGTTGAAGGGTTTCTAAGAGATTAGGTTCTTCTACGCCAAAGAGTTTGCGTCAAATTTGCAATCTGTTATCATCACCGCTTGCAAAGAAGCAGCGTTTTAGCAGATTGCAAAATAGAATCTGTAGATAAATATAGAATAAACAGTATAGAGCAGGTAAAGTCACCACCAATGTTTGAGCACGTAATTTCAGATAGTCAACTCTTTGCTCTATCCGAGCAGTCTAGATTAGAGAAGTATATCGAAGTAGAACAGCCAGAACTGAAGGTGAGAAATATTGTTCGCCTAACAGGTGATGCTTCTACTAGACACTACTTCAGAATCTATTTGGAATCCCACAATCTTATAGCAGCAGTTTACAAAGAGCCTTTTACTGATTCACCATTTTGTGATGTCACAGAGTTGCTGCAAAAAGCATCTCTTCCCGTACCAAAACTTTTTGCTGTTTCTGGAAAGTATGCAGTCATACTGCAAGAAGATCTTGGTGACACAAGGCTGCAAGATTGGCTTATAACTGCATCGACAGATGAGTTGAAGAGAGCTTATTTTGAAGCAATAGACCTTATAGTAGGTATTCAGTCTGCAAGCGAACTAGCAATTAAAACTAACTCTATATCTTCAAAACTTGCATTTGATAAAGAGAAGCTAATGTGGGAGCTAGAGTTTTTCTACAAACACTTTTTTAATAGCTATCTTCAATTAGAAATTCCTGCTTCAGAAACAGAAAAGCTTATAGGTGAGTTTACAAGTTTGTCTCAAGAGCTGGCAGCAAAGCCAAGAGTACTTTGTCATAGAGACTATCATTCACGCAACTTAATGATGGCAGAAGGAAAGATTTACATAATAGACCATCAGGACGCAAGAATGGGGCCAAGGAGCTATGACCTAGCATCACTACTGAGAGACCCATATGTGAAATTGGATGAAGGACTGGTT
The DNA here is from genome assembly GCA_016789295.1 of Blastocatellia bacterium. Taxonomy (GTDB): domain Bacteria; phylum Acidobacteriota; class Blastocatellia; order Chloracidobacteriales; family JADJPF01; genus JAEUQL01. The sequence continues at coordinate 4,384 of JAEUQL010000120.1, forward strand.
TGGCAGCTCTATGACTTCTACATTGAGAGAATAGATGATGCAAGTAGAAGCAGAGACGAGATGATGGAAGAGTTTGATTTGATGACGGTGCAGAGGATAACAAAAGCTATAGGGACTTATGCTTACCAGGCAGCTATAGTAAAAAATAGCATATATGAACAGTATATTGATCCTGCTATTAAGACTGTGATTGCATCGTCAGAACGTATAAAGAAATTTCCAATACTGCGCGAGATGCTGAGAAAGCAGTTGAGAGTGTATTAATCTAGGAAAAGGTAGAGTTTATGAGACAGACATATATCAAAGAAATAGCTAAACACGTTGGAGAAGAAGTAACAATAAAAGGCTGGCTCTACAACATCCGTTCTAGTGGCAAACTTATGTTTCCACAGATTCGTGATGGTTCGGGGATTATACAAGGGGTAGTCTTTAAGAAGGCTGTGAGTGAAGAAACTTGGAAAAACTTTGAATTATTGACACAAGAGTCTTCAATAGTTGTTAAAGGAAAACCGCGTGAAGACTCTCGTGCTCCAGGTGGTTACGAACTTGACATTACTGAACTAGAGATTGTGCAGATAGCACAAGACTATCCGATAACACCAAAAGAGCACGGTATAGAGTTTCTGATGGATCACCGCCACCTCTGGCTTCGCTCACGCCGACAACAAGCGATCCTGAGAATCAGAGCCGAGATAATCAGTGCAGTACGAACTTTCCTAGACGACAGTGGTTTTGTACTGTGCGACAGCCCAATCTTTACTCCTGCTGCCTGTGAAGGGACAACAACGCTCTTTGAATGTGACTATTTTGGAGACGAAAAAGCCTATCTGACGCAGTCTGGTCAGCTCTACAACGAAGCCACTGCAATGGCTTTTGGTCGAGTCTACTGTTTTGGGCCAACTTTTAGGGCAGAGAAGTCAAAGACAAGAAGACACTTGACAGAGTTTTGGATGGTAGAGCCAGAGATGGCATATGCAGATCTTGAAGATGTTATGAATCTGGCTGAAGAGTTTCTCAGCTACATCGTAGCTAGAGTGTTAGACAAGAGGCAAGAAGATCTAAAGGTTCTTGAAAGAGATATATCAAAGCTAGAAGCTATAAAAACTCCATTTCCACGCTTACAGTATGACGATGCTGTAAAAATGCTCAAAGAAGGTGGGCTTGAGTTTGAGTATGGCAATGACTTCGGCTCTCCAGACGAGACCTATATTTCACAAAAGTATGACAGACCTGTAATGGTGCATCGCTATCCAGCCAAAGTGAAAGCCTTCTATATGGAGTCTGATCAGGAAAATCCAGACCTTTCACTTTCGGTAGATGTATTAGCACCAGAAGGTTATGGCGAAATTATAGGTGGTGGTCAGCGTATGTTTTCGCTAGAGAAGCTTCGTGAGCGTATAGCGGAACACAACCTTGATGAGGCTTCTGTAGACTGGTATCTAGACCTACGCAAGTATGGAGGAGTACCACACGCTGGTTTTGGCATGGGCATAGAGCGTTGTGTGACGTGGATATGTGGAATAGAGCACGTTCGCGAGACTATACCTTTCCCACGCATGCTCTACAGGTTGAAACCATAGGAGAATATATGGAGCTAAAAGGAAAAGTTGCACTGATCTCTGGAGGAGGAAGTGGTATAGGTTTAGCCATTGCCAGAGGACTTACTAAAGAAGGTGTTCACACCATTCTTGCGTCACGTCGTTATGACCTTGTCTCTAAGAGAGCCAAAGAACTTTCTAGTAGTACAAAATCCATAGCAATTGAAGTGGATATTCGTAGCAAGTCGAGTATTGAACGTGCAATGGAACGTGTCTGGTCAGAATTCTCCACTGTTGATATTTTGATAAACAATTCAGGTGTAGGAACTGACGCACTGGCTGTCGATCTTGCTGAGTCAGAGTGGGACAGGGTTATAGAAACAAACTTGAAAGGGGCGTTTCTGCTGTCTCAAGCAGTGCTTCCAAAGATGATTGCCAATCGTCGAGGCCATATCATTAATATATCTTCACAGGCTGGTAAGCACGGTTATGCAAATGCTACTGCATATTGTGCTTCTAAGTTTGGGCTGATAGGTTTTGGACTTGCTCTGCAAGAAGAGGTCAGGAGCCACAATATTAAGGTTAATAACCTGCTTCCAGCACTTGTTCAGGTTCCTCCTCCAGAAGAGAGTGGTCAGGTTCGCCAAGGAGTTCTTCAAGTGGAAGATTTGGCAGAAACTGTAGTCTTCCTATGCAAGCAACCAGAGCGTGTAAAAATAGAAGATATAGGGCTTTACAACTTCGCCTAACTGATAGAGGTTCTGATGAGCCTACCTGGTAGGCTCATCTATATACTTACTTTTTATTCAGATTTGTTAGACGCTTCTTTGTCACGTTTGGCATAGAATCTGTATCCCAGATAGAGAGAGACAGAAGCCAGAAGTACAAAAAGAATTAGTAATGACCAGGCAATAAGCCAATTTATCCATGGAGTGATAATAAAGAATAGGTAGTCGAGTAGGTATTTTAAGGCCCAAAAGAGAAGTGCAGATAAAAACCCCCAAAATGAGAGCTTGGTTACTAGTTTCTTCATAAAAACCTCACAGCTCTTAAAGTTAGCAGAAAGAAGAGTTGGTCTTCTCTCTGCTTCAATCTTCTGCCGTCTTATAACGACCAGTCGATGTCTTCGGGCAGTTCTACGCCTAACTCTTCTCTGCTTGGCCACTCTAGACCTGTCGCTTTTACATCTTCCCGAATGTCGTCTATAAAATCTTTCATCACTTCTGCACTGTCGCGCTTCTTCAGCCCTACTTCAATAGCATAACGGTTGCCTTCATTGTGTGGACGTCCGAAAGAGAGCAGCCCTTGGCGTAACCATTTAGCAAAGATCTTTTGGGCTTCTGCGCGATTTTCAGCATCTTGACAAAGTTGTACGGCAATACGTGCACCAAGTGACTGGTGGCCACGTTCCTCTTTGATTATCTTACCGATTATAGTTCTGTAAGGTTCCCAAGAACAGTTCTCATACTCTTGCAACTGCCAAAAACCACCTCTGTCATAAAGCCACTGTGCAACACCAAGTTCAAGCCAAGAGGATGAGAATGGAATGGGTTTCTCTTGAAGTCTTTCTTTGACCCAAGGCTCTACTGATTCGCCTGTATGCTGTTGGTAAAGTTGTGCTACTGCAATATAGTGTTCTGTCTCTTCTTGTATGTGCCAAGCCATGAACTTTAGACTCTTGATGTCAGGAACAAATTGAAGACCGTGCCCAAACATCTGTGCTGCAGCAAGTTCTCTGTAAGCTTGTGAGCGCATCATCTGGATTACTGTTTCACTATACTTTTTGTCTTGTTGTTTAAGTGTCGTGGTAGCTTCTGTCACAACTGACTCCTTACATTTGGCCACATAAGTGGGAGTTTTTCTGCTATATTCTTAATCTTTGCTGATATCTTTAATTTTAAGGATACCACTACAACAAGAGAGTTGAAAGCAGCTTTGTTTACACAGCGGAGAGACTATGCCTAAAAGTCAGATAATGATAGTAGACAGTGAGACTGAAAACTTCACCACTTTTGTTGATGGTCTTAAAGACCTCGACTGTGAATTTACTCAGGCCGAAAACGGTCAAGAAGCACTCCATCTTATTATGCAAAACCCACCAACAATTATTATTTCAGAGTGGAGTATGCCTGTAATGGATGGACTTAACTTGTTTCTACAGATCAAAAACTCTCCTCACACTAGCCATATCCCTTTTATATTTCATACAACAATCAATGATATAGATATTCGTGTAGCAATGTTAGAAGCAGGAGTAGAAGATTGTTGGGAAAAACCTTATAATGTGAGAGAAGCTAAAATCCGTATCAGTAGACTTTTAGAGCGTATCAACCCAAAGATAGAGTTTACTCGTTCAGCACAGTTTAGGTTAGCAGCAGAGATACACGACACAGAACCACAGCAGGTAATCAATTTTCGTTATGAGATTATAGAAGAGATAGGAGAGGGTGGAATGGGTGTAGTCTATCGTGCTCAGGATTATAGCCGCGATAGACAAGTAGCTGTGAAAGTACTCAAAAGAGAATATGTTTCAGACGAGACAGCTATAAGACGTTTTGCACGCGAGTCAGAAGCCGCTATGCGCATAGTTCATCCCAACGTTGTCGCTACTTATGAGTATGGTCTACTTCCCACAGGACAAGCTTACATAGTAATGGAGTTATTGAATGGCAATTCTCTTGAATCAGAACTTTTTGCAGATCATAGACTTATTCCCCAAAGGGTCTTAACAATTATGCGGCAAGTCTGTCTAGCTGTTAGCGAAGCACACCATCAAGGAGTAGTACATCGTGATCTAAAACCGAACAACATATATCTGGTAAACCCAAATTCTTCTACTCCTGTGGTCAAGGTGCTAGATTTTGGAATAGCTATGCTCAAAGATATTCCTAATCAATCTTTAAGAATTACTGGGCCAGACGTGGCTATAGGAACTCCATTATACCTATCTCCAGAACAAGCCATGGCAAAACCACTTGACGAAAGATCTGATATATACTCGCTAGGTGTAGTCTTCTACGAACTGCTTAGTGGCAGCACTCCATTCACAGGAAAGAACTATCGCGAAGTTCTTATGGCTCATATAAACGAACCACCAACACCTCTTGAACAGAGAGTAGATATTGACAAGTGGTTCTCAGAACTAGTAATGAAGATGCTTTCAAAGAAGCCTCAAGACCGGATACAGACAATAGATGAGGTTCTAGAGATCTTAAATAGCAACAGAATAATCAATTGGTAGGAAGGAAGAGTACTGTGATTGTAATTTTCAACCCCGAAGTAGACCCTCAAGGAGAAGAGGTCAATAGACTACTTGGTCACGTAGAGCGTAACTATCCAAACATCAACG
>JAEUQL010000121.1 GCA_016789295.1 Blastocatellia bacterium
CAGGAGGTGGAGTGGGAGCCTGTGGTTGCCTTGTTGAGGCAGGCGGAGGTGAAGGCGATTGATTTAGAGGTTTTAATGGGCCTGACGAAGAGGCTGGAAAAAGTGGTGGTGTTGAGCTTACAGGATTGTTAATGGTGCTGTTGCCAATAGGGCCAGAATTACCAACCGGGCGGACTGTAACATTAAACCCTATGTTCGATTTCTTCACGTTTACTATAAAACTTCCTGATTGAGATTTATGTGTGAACTCTGTTCCAGTTCTTTCCATCAGTTCACTCTTAGCGGTTGCTGGAAGAATAGGTGACAGCAGCATTACTATATCTTTGTGCTGGATTGGAAAAGAGCTTATCTCACGAATTCCAGACGGGGTAATGTAATGTGGTTTCTGGTTTGCTTCCAGACGTAGTTCTGTTGCGCTGTAATCTTTGAACTTGGAGAGGAGTTGTTCAAACTGTTCCATTACCGTTCCTTATTCTATAAAATAGCTACTTCGTTTTAGCAGATTTTGAAATTCGCCGCTTGGGTTCTGTCTCTTTCTTAGGAGTTTTAGCACTATCCAATTTTGGAAGTGAAAGAGAAGAAAGTTCTCTAACTTTTGTCACAAATTTTTTATTTATAATGTGGTCTTTTTTCTCATTTTTAACAGAAAAGAATCTAGTAGGCTTGTTCAGAAAGTCAAGGACTCTTGCACGGTCTGCAGGTAGCTCTAAAAAGACGCTACCAACAATCACTTCTAACTTCTCACAAGCTACTTCGACCTGTTCAACCCAATTAGTTTCAATATTTATAGCTTCAGCCATCAAATTTGCAATCTCATCTGGTTGTACATCGACAACTACCTGAACAACAAGGTTTTTGTTTATCAACTCTGTCTCATTGCTGCTATCAGGCAGAAATGGAAAGAAGTCGGTAGAACTGTTCATCACTTCAAGTAGAGGAAGAAAGCCCGAAGGACTGGAAGATAATATTGGTAGAAAAAGCTTTCCACTAATGCGGTTACCATCAGCAAGGTAGATATCTACTTGCATTTCGTGTTTTGGAATTTGAAATGTTGCACCAAGTTCCTTTGATTTCATAAGCTCTGGGTCGATTTTCACTTTCTGAAAGGTTTTTTATATATTACGATTTTTCGATTTATAACACCAAAGCTTAATTTTGGCCTACAGTCTGTTTTTTAAGAAACTTCTATACAGACTCCTTGGTTAGCCCGATCAGACTGTTACCAACCTAGACGTAAAGCCCAGATATTGTTATAATTTCCTGCTCAATTTTTCAGGCTTCTAAACTGCTTTTATATGCTTATTACTGAGATACATGCATATGGATTTCGTAATCTAAAAGGAACACTTGAGTGTGCACCTGGCATCAACATATTGTGCGGTGAGAACGCACAAGGGAAGACCAACTGGCTGGAAGCTATCTACCTACTAGGGAACACAAAATCTTTTCGTACCTCATCTCTGAAAGAAGCCTTGAGCTTGGAGCAGAGCAACCAGAGTAATAAACAAGCATTGGTGAGTGGTAAAGTCCTTAGAGGTAATCTGTCGAAAGATATACAGGTTCAAATTGAAGAACATTCCAAAAGCTTCTATGTCAATGGAAAGCGAGAGACTGTTGTACGTTACCTTGGAAATCTAGATGTTCTAGTCTTTTGCGGCGAAGAGATGGCCATTGTACGTGGTGAGCCGAGTGAAAGACGCAGATTTCTCGATAGAGGAATTGTTAGCCTTTCTCCAACTTTTCTTAAAGTTATTTCTGAATACAACAGAATACTCAAGCAGAAGAATGCACTGCTCAAAGATGCTCAGGAGAGTGAACAGAAATTCAAATTTATAGACATCCTAGAGACTTGGAATGAGCAGTTGCTAGAGTATGGAGCTAGAATTCACACAGCCAGAGTTCAGTACACAGAGAAACTGAAGAAAGTTCTTCGTTCGAAGCTATTTAGTCAGAAGGAGATAGATATACGCTACCGCTCCTGTCTAGAACAGCACGGCCTCAAACAGGAGGCTTCCAGCGAAACTTTCAAAGCTATTTTCAAAGAGAGGCTTAAGGTCAGAATGGAGAGTGAAATAGCTGCTGGTCATGCCCTAGTTGGACCCCATCGTGATGAACTTGACGTTCTGATTGACGATCTTGAAGTGAGTAGATTTGGAAGTGCTGGAGAACAGCGTAGTGCTTTGATAACACTTGATTTAGCCCAACTATCTGTATACAATGGCGTTTTTGAAGAGTACCCAGTCTTTCTAATAGATGACATTGATGCAGAACTTGACAACGGAAGAATTGCTCGCCTGCTCGAATATGTCGAAGGCAAAATGCAGGTCTTTGTCTCCACATCAAAACGCTCCATTGCCGAACAGTACCAGTCCAGGGCTTGCTGCAAAACTATATCGAATGGATCTGTTGGTCTCTTTCAACAGACCCAAATCTTCAAAGATAAATACAGAGAAGAGATTTTAGAAGAAGTAAAAGAACTAGAAACGTTAGAAGTTTCAAAAGAGATAGCTAGCTATACGCAGCTTCTAGACGAAGAGGTAGTTGATAACGAAGAGAAAGTTTCAGATAAAAAGTTTGAAGCTTTTTCTCTAGTATTTGCTGAAAGCAGCTCCAAAGCAGTGCTCAACGCAAAACAAGATAATTTTAATGAAGTTGAAAGTTTTGATAACGGACAAATTGCTGACTTTGATATTCATTTCCCATCAGCCGATCTTCATATTGAAGTGAAAAAGTTCGAACAGGTAAAGGGAATTGAAGAGATAGAATCACCTTCTGTAAGTGAAGGTGATAAGCATAAGGCTCCATTTTAATGTTTTGGAAAGCGGACTATGGAAAATATAGAAAATACAGTTATGAGTGGTGTAGAAGATAGAATCGATCACGAACCGGTTAGAGACAGTAGCGACTACACGAGCGAAAATATACAAATGCTTAGTGGTAGAGATGCTGTTCGTACCCGTCCTGCGATGTACATAGGATCGAATGGTGAAGCTGGCCTTCACCACCTTGTCTATGAAATAGTAGATAATAGTGTCGATGAAGCACTTGCTGGCTACTGTAAAAATATCGATGTGATCATTCATATAGACAATTCTGTTACGGTGAATGATGATGGTCGTGGTATACCAGTAGATATACACTTAGGAGATGCCAAGCAACGATCTGCAGCAGAAATTGTAATGACAGAACTTCACGCTGGTGGAAAGTTCTCCGACACAGCATACAAGGTTGCAGGTGGTTTGCATGGTGTAGGTGCAAGTGTTGTAAATTTTCTATCTGAATGGGTTCGCCTTGAGATCAAACGAGATGGCAATGTTTACGAGCAAGAATACGAAAGAGGCTACCCACAAGGATCTCTTCATCAGACTGGCACTACTCGTCGTTCTGGCACCAGGATGACCTTTAAGCCAGACCCTGAGATATTTACAGTTACCGAATTCAATTTTGATACACTTTCTCAACGCCTACGCGAAAAGTCTTTTCTTAACAAAGGCTTGAAGATAACTATCAAAGACGAAAGAACAACGCCTGAGCGCTACCACGAATTTTTCTATAAAGGTGGAATTGCAGAATTTGTTAAGCATTTGAATAAAAACAAAACAACTCTTCATGCAGAGCCTATCTATGCAGAACTGCTACCATCTGGAGAAGATTCACTTTCAATAGAAGTAGCTATACAGTACAACGATAGTTATGGTGAAACAGTCTTTTCGTTTGCAAACAATATAAATACAACAGATGGAGGAACACATCTATCAGGTTTTCGTTCTGCACTAACTCGTACAATAAATTCTTATGCACAGAATGAAGGACTGTTGAAAAACTTTGGTAATTTGAGTGGTGATGATGTTAGAGAAGGGCTAGTTGCGGTTATAAGTGTCAAAATATCTCAGCCACAGTTTGAAGGTCAGACCAAAACTAAACTCAATAGCGATGTAAGCGGCCAAGTACAGTCATTTCTCAACGAGAAACTTTCTGCCTTTTTTGAAGAAAACCCCTCGGTTGCAAAGAAGATAGTGACGAAAGCTGTAGAAGCTGCTCGTGCTCGTGAGGCCGCACGAAAGGCCAGAGAACTGGTTAGAAGAAAAAGTGTTCTCGACAGCACCAGCCTTCCAGGAAAACTTGCCGACTGTTCAGAACGCGATCCTCAACAGTGTGAAATATTTATAGTCGAAGGTGATAGTGCAGGTGGAAGTGCAAAGCAGGGAAGAGACAGGCGTTCTCAAGCTATCTTGCCACTAAAAGGTAAGATATTGAATGTTGAGAAGGCTCGTTATGAAAAAATGCTTGGTCACGGTGAGATCAGCGCAATGATAATTGCGCTAGGAACTGGAATAGGTAAAGAAGATTTTGATGTCAACAAGCTTCGCTATCACAAAATAATCATCATGACCGATGCCGACGTTGATGGTAGTCACATCAGAACCCTGCTTCTTACATTCTTCTACAGACAGATGCCAGAACTTATCGAGCGCGGCAATATCTATATTGCTCAACCACCTCTTTACAAAGTCAAGAAAGGGCGTTCAGAACAGTACATTCTCAATGAAAAAGAACTCAACAGATACTTGATGAAGAAAGCTATAGAGGATGTAAAAGTCACTACGTCTACAGGGAAACATCTTGAAGGAAGGGAACTGGTAAAGGTTTTAGAAAAACAGGCAGAGTTCTCAAACTACTACAATAAACTTGAAAGAAAGATTCAAGACCGAAAGCTTCTTGACCTACTACTAGAAGCTTTTTCTGGCAAAGATGGACTTCTGCAATCTGGCGTAAAACTGCACAGTATATTTGAAGACTTGTCACTATTTGAAAAGTTGAAGCAGGCAGTGGAACTAGGAGGATATCGCGTAGAACTGAGGCAGGATGAAGAGCACGGTCTTTATGAACTCGAAGCTTTTAGCCCCAGCATCCCGTTTGCTAGCGGTTCTGTAACCATTGACTGGGAACTTGCAACACACGTTGAGTTTCAGAAAGCTTCTTCGATATATCTAGAGCAGTCTGAAGTCATGACACCACCCTTTGAACTATTCTCAGGTGGTTCAAAAGTTGCAATAGCTAGCAGAGAAGCTTTGCTAAACCACTTATTTGCAACAGCTAAGAAAGACATACAGATACAACGTTACAAAGGTCTTGGCGAAATGAACCCAGAACAACTTTGGGAAACTACTATGAATCCATCAAAGCGTACTCTTCTTCAGGTGAGAGTTGAAGATGCTGTAGAGACTGATGAGATATTTACTGTTCTGATGGGTGATTCGGTAGAACCTAGACGCAAATTTATAGAAGACTTTGCTCTAGATGTCAAAAATTTAGATGTTTAATAGATAAAGTCAAACCTCTGAAAGTCTTGTAGCTATTTTTCAATCACAAGCTACAGGGCTTTCTTTCCTTCTAGTGTTTTACACTACTTCGGTTTACGATGCTGCCATCAGGCTATAGAACATCGGCAAATAGAAATGTTTCACACCTCGGACAAAAAGCATATAATCGAAACCTTCGACTATTCTTTAGACTAAGCAATATTAAATAGATCAAGACTTTACTCTTTTGGGTAGATGCAGAAAAGAGTGTTGGGAGAGGATGGTTATGGATCAAAAAAGAAAAGATCTAGATCAAGTGCAAGGGTCGGTATTCGATCTTTACAGAGAGATCGAATCGATCTGGCAGAGGGTAGATCGGCGATCAGAAAAGATAGATCGATCTGTTCGATCTCCCCGATCTGGGAAAAAGATCGACAGCCTTATGATTATTGGTGCGATCTTGGCGATCTTTTTTCTATGTATAGATATAACTCCTGCACAAAATGGGGTGCAAAGATCGGGAAATAGAGATCGGGCTAGTAGATCCAGCAGAAAGATCGAGAGGATCGATCTGGCAATTGTAGGCGGGAAGATCGTAACTATGGATCGAGACTACCGAGTGATCGAAGATGGCTACATTGCGATCAGTAAAGATCGGATAGTAGCTATTGGATCTAGATCGGGGATCGGCAAACAGTACCTTCCTGCAAAAGTGATCAATGCAAAAGATCGAGTAGTACTTCCAGGACTGGTCAACACCCACACTCATATACCAATGGTGATGTTTCGAGGAATAGCCGATGACCTAGTCTTAAAAGAATGGCTTGAGAACTATATATTTCCAGCAGAAGCAAAGAACGTTTCTAAAGACCTCTGTTATTGGGGCACTTTGGCAGGGTGCTTGGAGATGATCAAAGGTGGAATTACTACCTATGTCGATATGTACTATTTTGAAGACACTATTGCAGAAGCTACAGAAAAAGCTGGAGTAAGAGCACTACTTGGAGAAACAATAATCGATTTTCCTGTAGCCGATAACAAAACTCCACAAGATGCTCTGGTTTATACTGAAAAATTTGTTGATAGGTGGAAGGGTAATTCTTTAATAACTCCTGCCATTGCCCCTCACGCTCCATATACTGTAAAGCCAGAGAATTTGAGAGCTATCAAAGAACTTGCTGAGAAGAAAGATATTCCAATTGTTATACACCTTGCAGAAACACAGGTTGAAGTAGATGACATTACAAAACGCTACGGAGCACGTCCAATAGAGCATCTTGACAAACTGGGTCTTCTTAGTAATCGTCTGATAGCAGCTCACGTAGTATTTGCAAACCAACAAGAAATAGAGCTTCTCAAAAGTCGTGGTGTGGGTGTAGCTCATAATCCACAAAGCAACATGAAGCTTGCATCTGGTGTTGCTCCTGTACCAAAAATGCTGAGCAAAGGAGTTGCTGTAGGGCTTGGCACTGATGGAGCTGCTTCAAACAATGACTTGAGTCTGTTTGAAGAGATGGATACAGCAGCTAAGCTTCACAAGTTGAACACTGGTGATCCAACTGTAGTGAGTGCTCGTGATGCGCTGGAGATGGCAACAATCGGTGGTGCTCGTGCGATTCATCTAGACAAAGAGATAGGGTCATTAGAGGTTGGCAAGAAAGCAGATCTTATAGTTGTCAATTTACAATCGCCGCACCAACAGCCTCTATACAATATATACTCCTGCTTGGTATATGCAACGAAAGCTTCAGACGTTGAGACAGCAGTAATAGATGGTAGAGCGGTGATGCTCAATCGAAAGCTTTTGACTCTGAACGAGAGAGAAATAAAGCTTCAAATTGAGAAGTTTAGCCAAAAGATTTTACGGAGTTTGGGTAAATAGTGACAAGGTTTTTACAGATACTTTTTCTTGCTATAACCAACCCTTTCTATAACTTGGGGCTTTTCGTCTGGGAAGGTTTCAGTTTTGGCCGCTACCTCTGGTGGTGGCGTTTAAGACTTGCTTTTCTCTTCTTCTATTTGTCTGAAAGTCCTTATGCAGTAATTAAAAGGGAAGGTTTCCGCGCTCCTGTCACAATGGATAACCTTGTCTACGGTGAAACTCCTTGTCTAACACTCAAAAAGATTTTGGAGAAAGCCAAGATCAGTTCGTCAGACCATTTTGTTGATCTTGGGTGTGGGCGAGGTCTTTCTGTAATGTTTGTTAGAATGTTTTTTAACATTCCATCTACTGGAATCGAACTGCTGCCAACCTTTGTTGAGAAAGCAAAAAAGATAGCTCGAAGACTCAGTGTAGATAAGGTCGATTTTATTCGTGAAAACCTTGCTTGGATCACAGAGGCAGAGACAAGGCAGGGGACAGTCTTCTACCTTGCTGGTACAGCTTTCAATGATGAGCTTTGGGCAAAGGTGGTGCTGCGTCTTGAACTGCTACCAAAAGGTGTCAAAGTTATCACCCTTTCAGAAGAGATTGCTTCAGAGAAGTTCAGAATAGATAGTGTTGAAGAGTTCTACTTCTCTTGGGGAAAGACAGAGGTCTATTTTCAAGAAAAGATTGTTTAACAATTGAGCAGTCTTGACTATATGGTTTTTGCGTGTAGCTAAATTTGCTTTGCAAGCTAGCGTGATTTTGAAGTTTCTTTGTATAGTTGAGAGAGAAATCTCTTTTTGGGTATGAAGATGTTTTTTCGATCTCTGTTTCTAATTCTGTTTTCATTGCTTCTGTTTGGTTGTAATAATGTAGTCAATCGTGAGCCTGACATACTCTATAAAACAATAACAACTTCAAAATTAACCTATATATATGAAAAAGCTGTATTTAGATCTAATAGGCTTGGATCGATACCAGAAGGTCAAACTATCTCTGTACTGCTTGAACCAAAAAACCGTTGGCTACAGATCAGAACTTCTTCTGGGCTGGTAGGGTGGATAGAGACAAGGGATGTTCTTACGCATTCTCAATATGATGAGTGGCAGCAGCTTGGCAAAAAGATTGAAAGCTTAAAGCCACAAGCTCACGGTGATACTGCAGAGGAGGCAAATCTTCGTTTAAGACCTGGAAGAGAGTCTATAAAAGTGCTTAAGCTAACAGGAGCACGACCTGTAGAGATTTTTTCTGTTGCTCATACAATCAAACCTGGGACTGAACCAAAAGAGCAGAAACCAGAGCCACCAGTAAAGAAACCTGTTGTCGAAAAGCCAAAAAATCCTTCATCCAAAAAACCAAAAAAGAAGAAACCCGAAGGCCCTGTATACGAGACTTGGTATCTGGTTCGCACTTCAGATGGTATCTTCGGTTGGCTACTGTCTGGACTTGTTAACCTAACTATTCCAGAAGATATAGCGCGTTATGCTGAAAATAAGCAGGTTCTCTCTTGGCATATTCTTTCTGCTGCTAAAGATTCTAATGGTCAAGAACATCCAACTTACCTATCTTTAGAACGTGATCATGGTACTAATCAAGATTTTGATCGAGTGCGTGTACTCTATTGGAATCCTGCCAGAAAACGACACGAGCTAAGTTACAGGATACAGAATATTTTGGGTGTACTACCTGTGGAAGTGACTAGAGTCGATCCTGGGCAACCCGGCTTTCCACGCTTCAAAATTCACTACCTCGATGAGGAGAATCCAGGCGAAGTTATCATTGAAGAGTATGAACTAAATGGCGTTCAAGTTAAAAAGTTGAACAGTATACGCGAGAAGATTTAACTAGTGCAGTTTCAAATTACAGTTACAGAATTTGCAACTGCAGTTATGAATTTTCCCTCTCAATGAAGTTTCGAGGGTATGTTTGGACTAGTAACGCTCAGTAGACAGATTGAAATCCTCCACGTTTTGAAAAAGGGGGCTGCTTGGATCGACGCTGAAACAACACGCCTAATATCTAAAGGAACTCTCAGTTGGGAAGGTTTGCCTTTCAACAGTTCAGCCAACATCCTTG
>JAEUQL010000122.1 GCA_016789295.1 Blastocatellia bacterium
GACATATATCATATGACAGAAGTGCCTGACGGCTCTTATGCAGTAACTCAATATTCGACGCGCTCCCTTGTACTTCTCTCCTCGGCTGGAAGGGTTGAACGTATACAGAGAAATAGTTTCCTACTACTCTCTTCTATAGCTTTCTACAGTCGTGAAGTTGCCTACACCACTTGTGTACCCACAATACTTGCTTCACGTTCTTTCAGGTCTTCGGACTTTGGTGCAGAAGGTATTGCACCAGGCAATCTTGGGGGAGTGTCAAATCCACGCTACATGCTTGGTACAGAAGGACTTATATCGCGGACTTTCTTACTCAGTAATGGTGGAACAGGAGAGATAAGAATGGTAGAGCCTGAGCGCAGGTCTACTTCAAGGGTCATAGCAAGCGGCTTTACACTTTCAACTACAGATCCAAACACACGCGGTCTAGAGCAGCTTGCTTACGATAGACGAACCAGAACAATTTATGCCCTTGATTCTGGAAAGGGAACTGTAGTAGCTGTTGATGAGATGTTGGGTACGCAAAGGGTACTTCGAAGTGGTTTTATCTATCCTTTTGGTCTAGTACTTATGCCAAATGGAAATCTACTTGTGTCAGATCGTGGAGATGGAACTTTGAACGAAGTAGCTACTAACGGACAACTTGTTGCTACTTATGATAGTCGTCAAGGAGAAGGTGCACTACGTGGCCTGTTTGTCAATTCCAAAGGGGAAATTTTTCTACTAGTTGACAAAATTCAGACAATATTTCGTGTGAGTTTTGAATAATACTGCTTGAGGGTAAAAGTTATGAAAAAACAGGTTTTAAGTATCTTCCTGTTTGTAATAATAGTGTTTGCATCTGGTAATTTCAGAACAGTTTTTGCTCAAGCAGAAACTCTTTCCAAAGGTAGAAGTATTTTTTCTGTCTTCTATACTCGTTCAGATACAGAGACCAGGTTTGACTTTTTGGGTGAGCGTGTTCGTGTGATTCCTGCTGCTGGACCTGATTTTAGAGGTTCTACTAGAAGCGACATAATCTCTTTCGATTATGCCTATGGAATAACAGATCGTTTAGAGATACACGTCACTGTGCCTTATGCAGACATAGAATTTGCTAGCATAGACCGCAATGGAACAAAAGTTAAAGAGTTCTCTCCCTCTGAGGCCGCTATTAGCAATACACGTTTTGGTCTCAGATACAACTTAGTGCGCAAAGATAACTTTTTTGTTACTGCAAAGTTTGATGTAAAAGCTCCAGCAAGCTCTTCTGAGCTACAGAGAGGGCTTTCTGGAACCACACTACCAATTGACGAAGGCCAGACAGATTTTGACATTACTGGACAAGTGAGTAGAAGATTTATCGTTGGTAATAGGCTGCTTAGAGTAGGTGCAGAGGCAGGCATAAGGCTTCGTCGGGAACAGTCAGACGGTGCTACAGATGCATTTACTAATGAAACTTTGCCGGTAGATCCAGCCAATGAATTTATATACAACTTTCAAGTAAACTACTCACTTCTTCGTCGGCTTTCTTTAGGGCTTGTAGGAAATGGTATAGAGCAGGGAGATTTTCGCGTTCCATTTCGCACAATCCGTGTAGGCAACGATGGTGAGGTTAAGACAGTTGGAACTCAGGGTAGTTTGCCACCAGGCTTTAAGCCAGATTTTGAGAAGCAGTCTGGAAGAAGGATCTTTTCTCTTGGCCCAATTGCAAACCTTTCTGTAACTGCAAAAACTACATTTACGGCAGGAGTGCTGTTTACAGTTTCAGGAAGAAACTTTCCGGCAGGGCAATATCTAGTCTTCGGTGTTAGTCGTGTCTTCTGAGACTGGGGATAACAATTCAGACAGCAGGTGTAGGTTTTATAGCTTACTTTTGCTGTCTATTTTTTCTCTTGTCTTTTCTGGATATGGTTACTACCTAGCAGGTTTTCATCTACACAGTAGTGCAGGAGTCGAAGGTGTAACCAATTTCTTGTTACTTTTTGGTATACTCTCCTTTCTTTACTTATTTTCTATCTATTGTTTGCAAAAATTTGACTATCTACAAAAAAGATGGTTACCATTTTTTATTCTAACTGTTGGATTAATCTTCCGTTTGCTAATACTACCGGCTGGTATGACAGATGGTGTTGCTTATGAAAGTATTAAAAAGGATCTGTTTGGGAAAGAAGTAGTTTTTGATAGGTTTATACTCTATGACCATGATTTGTGGAGGTATTTGTGGGATGGTCACCAGCAGATTGCTGGACTTAATCCATATATCTATTCACCAGAAGAGGTTGAAAATGGGTCAGAAATAGTTGTAACACTTGATCTTGAACAGAAGCTTTACAAACAGCCCGTCTGGGAAGATATTAGAGAAAATATCAACTATAAAGAACTACCAACTATCTATCCACCTTTTTTACAGCTATTTTTTAGGGCTTCTCAAACTTTTCTGCCTGCAAGTCTACTGTTTTGGAAACTGCTATTAGTTATTGTCGATATGCTACTGTGTCTACTGCTAGTCAAGTTCTTAGAATTTTTAAAGAAACCAACTTTTCAAATAGCGATTTATGTATGGAATCCACTTGTAATCAAAGAAATAGCAGGAACTGGCCATGTGGATGTTGTCACAGCTCTATTTTTGACACTTACTCTCTATGCTTTTACAAAGAAGCGAAGTAGTGTTGGAGTTTTTTATTTAGCAGTTGCAGTACTTTCAAAACTTATACCAATTGTTGTAGTACCAATAATCTGGAAAAGAATATCTATCAAAGAGAAGATTTTTGGAATAAGTCTGGTAGCTACTGGATTTTTTTACTATAGAGATGCTGGAGAAAGGCTTTTCCAGAGCTTGGGAGTCTACTTTCAGGAATGGATCTTCAATCCAGGCTTTTTCGAGCTTGTGAGATGGGTATCTGTCAGCCTTTTTCCAGCCATAAATTCTTCAACTGTAGCCAAGACAGTATCAGGATTGTTACTACTTATGCTTATTGGATATCTTTCATTAAAACCAGAGGAGAAGCCTGAAGCATTGATTGATAAGTCGCTTTTAGCACTTGGAGGCTTACTTTTTTTAAGCTCGGCTATAATGCCTTGGTATATGGTCTGGATCTTACCAATGGTATCTATTACTGCTAAGAAGAGTTGGGTCTACTACTCGTTGCTATCATTCCTTTCCTACTGTGTCTACATTCGTGGCGATGGAGTAGAGGAAGGTTGGAGACTGGCAGTGATACACGGTGGATTTCTGATATCTTTTTTAGTAGAGAATTTCGGTAACTTGTTAAAGCTAAACTCAGAGTAGATATGAAGCGTAGAGAGTTTATTCATTTATTGTTAGGATCACTTTCTTTATCTTTTTTTAGCTCACAACTTTTAGCTAGTCATGCGAGTGGTAAAGAATTTACAGAAACAATAGCAGCACTTAGTGAAACTATACTTCCTGCTAACAACAATTCACCAGGTACAAATGGTCAGGAAGTAGTCAGAATGATAATGGCAAAAACTGTGGAGAGCCAAGATTGGAAAAACTTTTATCAAAAAGGAACTTATCTTCTCAACAACTTTTCAAGAAGGATGTTTAGAAAACCATTTTTTAGACTTAGTCCAAGACAGCGTAAAAAGTGTCTTGCAATCTATTGGAGAAAATCTGCTGGTAAACCTCAAGAGGTATTTTTACAAGCCATAAAGCAAGACGCTGTCACTGAGCTTTTTACAACACGTGCTGGTCTTGAGTGGCTTGGATACAAAGGAAAGAAGGAAGCTTGAAGACGAGTAAACAACAGTCAGATGTTTTGGTGATTGGTGCAGGTGCAGGTGGAATGTCTGTTGCCTACTGGTTAGCTCTTCAAGGTGTAGATGTTGAAGTGGTTGAGTTTGGATCTTTACCAGATCCAAAAAGTGAGTTTCTTACAGATTTATGGCCTGACTCACTCCTACTACGAGGACTTGATAAAGGTGGGATGGAATACTACTGTCCCACCCATTTTGTCGAACCATACAATGCTTCTTATAAAATAGGAAAAGAGGTTGGCAACAGTTGGTTAAAACGTACTCGTGTTGTTGGAGGAAAGACACTTTACTGGACGGCTCATAGTCCAAGATTTAGTGATTATGAGTTTAAGGCAGAAACAGTTACTGGACGTGGCCAAGACTGGCCAATTAGTTATAAAGATATTGCTTATTACTACACAAAGGCTGAAAAAATAATGGGCGTGTGTGGTACTAAAGAAGGGCTAGAGCAGCAACCAGATGGAGAATTTCTTCCAGCTTTTGAACTAAGAAAAGGGGAGAAGATCTTACAGAAAGTTTTAGGCTCATCGGGAATAAGGTTGATTCCAGCTAGAAAAGCTATTTTGACAAAACCTTTGGGAGCCGGAACTACCAGAGCTATTTGTCATCAGTGTGGTAGATGTTATCTTGGATGTAAAACATCTGCTAAATTTGATGCTTTTACAGGATTTTATAAACAGAGTGGTGGAAAGATAAGATTGAGGTCAAATTCTGTTGTAACCGAAATAGTTTCTGACAGGGATAGTAGAAAAGTTATAGGTCTAAAATGTCTTGACCGTGTTACAAAAGAAGAGTCATTACTGAAAGCTCGTGTAATAGTAGTAGCTGCTTCAGCTATCGAATCTGCACGTATATTGCTAAATTCTTTATCATTAGATAGATCAAAAGGTCTTGCAAATAGTAGTGACTGTGTTGGACGTTATCTTGCAGAGAGCACAGGTGTGAGTATAGAAGGGCTTCTGCCAGAACTTAAAGGGACTCAAGTAGATAATGAAGATGGAAGTGGTGAGCATGGCCTGATTCCACGATTTCTCAATCTTAAAAAGCAGCAAGACTTTGCTGGGGGATTTTTATATGTGACTCAGAGTGGAGCCGAAATATTTCCAAGCTTTGCTGCAAGACTTCCAGGTTTTGGAGAAGAGTTGAAACAGTCTATAAAAGCTTGGTTCCCTGCAGCCATCAGACTCTATGGAATTGCGCCTATAGAGTCTTGCAAAGAGAATAGAATAATGCTTGATAGTTCAAAAAGTGATGACTGGGGAATACCAGTAGTTAAGGTTCAATTTTCATTGAGTCAACAAGATAGAAAACTTTGGCAGGCAATGCACGACTATGGACTAGAATTTCTAAATGACGCGAATTGTGACCAGATTGCCACTGATACGTCAGAGCCTTTAACTGGTGGAGGTTTACACGCTTGTGGAACTTGTCGTATGGGAAAAGATCCAAAAAATTCTGTTGTAAATAGCTTTGGTCAGACGCACGATATAAGAAATCTTTTTGTTGCAGATGCTTCTGTATTTGTCTGTTCACTAAATCAGCCTACTCTGACACTAATTGCACTTGCTTTAAGGACAGCAGATTTTATTACTGAAGGTTTGAGGTATGGTGATTTTTAGAATAATTCCAAAAGATGTTTAACATCTAGAGGTAGTAGATGAGTGACAATTTTTCAAATGACGAGAACTTGCAAGCTCGACAACGGCTAAAAAGCTTTGAGGATTCAGTCTTTTTACACACACCGATTCTGTTGCGCGTTGCCACCCGTATGTGCAAAAAAAGCGGTGAAGCTGACGACGTTGTACAAGAAACCCTTTTGAGAGCTTGGAAGTATTGGGATAGCTTCGAGCAGGGAACCAACTGTCGGGCATGGCTTTTTAGAATAATGGTCAATGTTGTTCAACGTCGCAGAGAGACCATTGCTGCCACAGCAGAGCACGTATCTGTAGAGGAACCAACAATTAGTAATGTGCTGAAGTTTGAACCCAAAATGGAGTTTGACGAAAGTGGTGCAATAGCTGCTATAGAAAAACTTCCTTCTGAATATAAAGATGTTATAGTTCTGGTACTAGTCGAAGAGTTTTCTTACAAAGAAGTTTCTGCAATGCTAGATATACCTATGGGAACAGTAATGTCGAGGCTACATCGAGCCAGACTAATGATAAAAAAGATGTTAAAACCTTTATGGGGAGAACAGGCTGCTTCTATATGAGGCTAAGTGTAAAAGTTTAGAGAGGCTTAAAAATGCAGAAATTAAGTTGCCACAAAGTTAATGATCTTCTCTCTGCGTATTTAGAGAATGAACTAGATACAGCTACAACAATTGTTATTGCTACTCATCTTGAAAGCTGCAAAAGCTGCAGTCAGGAGCTTGAAAGCATTAGTGCTGTAACGCAGTTGATAAAAGAGTCTTTTGCAAAGAGAAAAGATGAGTCTATACAAGCGCGTGCAAAGACTATAAACGATCTGGTTAGAGCAGAGATTACTTCTGGAACAGTCTCTACGAAAGTATTAATTGATGTTAAGGTAGGGAGCAAGTCAGCAGAGAAGATAGAAAGACCTTCAAGATTACATAGAAGCTTTTTCTTCAAGGCTGTTCTAGCCGCTTCTCTAGTAGCTGTTTTCAGTTTTGTGTCTATCTTTGCTTTGAAATATTATGGTAGTTACACAGGCCCACTTCTTGCAGGTGCTGCAAGGAACCATCGCCTTTGTAGCCTGATTGAAGAGACTGGGGTTGGTTGGTACACAGGAGAAGAGTTGAGGCTTTTTGCTGAAAAGCTTGACTTTATACCTCCAGAGCTTAGCCAGTTTGGTCTCAAGCTTGACGGTGCACATCCTTGCAAAGTATTTAAGGCTCCATTTCTTCATTTAATGTATATGAAAGGGAGTGAACCTATATCGGTCTACTATGGTTCTAATGTTGCTGTTGAGCGGCTGCGCAAGCTTGAAGACAATTTTGAGCCTGGAAAAATATATTCATTTGAAAGTGGTGATGTTAAAGTCTCAGCTTTTATCACTTCAAAAGATAGAATCTGGATAGTTGCTGGCAAGATCTCTAGTAACGAAGTAGGTAGAATAACAGCAAGTATTAAATCGGATGTTGAAGTCGATAAGAAACAGATAGGTTTTAATTAATCTTTATTTTGAAGAAGTTGTTATGTTAGGTACTATATCAAGCTATTTTAATTGGTTACAAAAAGATGTTCCTACAGGCGAAGTTATTCGTTACCCAATAGTAAAAGACTCATTCCAATCACAGGTAGAAGGTCTCTACCTTGTTGGTGATATCACCGGGCTTCCATTACTAAAATTTGCAGCAAAACAAGGCCACGATGTAATAGTAAATATTGCTGATGAACTTGCAAAGTCATCTGTTAGCACTAGAGCAGGTGTTTATGATGTTGCAATTGTTGGTGCTGGTGCTGCTGGGCTGGCTGCAGGTTTGGAGGCCAAAAAGAGGGGACTACACTACATAATCCTCGAATCTGCACGTACAGCCAACACCATACTCAATTTTCCAAAAGAGAAATTGATCTTTGCCGAGCCGAAACAGATAGCAAATCCTAGCAAGCTTCCTGTTAGAGAAGCTACCAAAGAAGAAACTTTGGAAACATGGCAGAAGCTACTAAAGGAGGAGCAATTAGAGATTCATGAAGGAATGAAAGTTACCAATATACAGAAAAAAGGTGACTATTTTGATCTAAGCATAGAGTCAGAATCTGCTATTACTGCTCACAAAGTTATTCTAGCAATAGGTAAGTCTGGTAGCTCGAAAATGCTCAACATCCCTGGCGAAACCCTTCCAAAAGTGACTAGTAAACTATTCAGTCCGTTGGACTATCACAATCAAGATCTACTAGTAGTTGGTGGAGGTGATTCAGCAGTAGAGACTGCACTAGCACTTGTGGATGCTAAAAATAGGGTAACTATCTCATATCGTAAAAATAGTTTTTTTAGACTTAAGGAAGCAAATGCAGACAGAATTAAAGAGTATGAGGAAAAGGGAAAGATAAAACTACTTTTTAATTCAGAGCTTAAGGAGATAAGGGAAAAAACAGTTCTATTAAAGCAGAAAAGTAAAGATATAATCTTGGAAAATGATACTGTCTTTAAAATGATAGGATCTGAACTACCGTATGATCTACTTGAGCGAATAGGTATAACTATTGAAAATACCTGGACATTTACCCGTTTTTTGCTCTATTCATTAGGAGTTTTTATCTTTACCCTAGTCTATTTTGGCAAGCATCTAAACGGCACAAAATTACTTCAGTTAGAGAGTGAAAGAAGGTTTGCTGAATGGACAGCTCCGGCAGTAATAGTTACAGGGCTAATAGCAGTTGTTTTTACAATCTATTTTCGAGCTAACAGAGATAGGTATTCAACTATTAAGAGTTTTATTGCTCCAGTGTTTGTTGGCTTGACTACTATTGCTATCTCGCTATTTTCGCTCTGGTATGTAAGTGATAAAAAGACTTTTCTTCTATTGGGGCAAAACCCTGGTTTCTGGTACAGTACACTTTACTCAGTTACGATGCTGATTTTTGGTGTTAGGAGAATAATCAGAAAGCGTAGCTCTTACATAACCAAACAGACGCTTTCTCTACTCTTTTTTCAGCTAGTAATGTTATTTCTTTTCCCTATCTACCTACCCTGGCTTTTCCAGAATGGCTATCTACCAAAATGGTTGGAAGAAATGGCTTTTCCAAACCAGTCGTATTGGCGTATTTTTGGGCTAATACTTGCTTATCCGCTTTTTATCTACAATGTACTGACAGATCAGCCTTCTACTTTCTGGCTAATTCTTAGTTTTTTACAAACATTTGTAATTATTCCACTGCTTATCTATTTTTATGGTAAAGGGGTATATTGTGGTTGGGTATGTTCTTGTGGAGGTTTGGCTGAAACGTTAGGAGATGATTACCGTAGTCTGGCTCCACACGGAGAGAAAGCAAAGAGGTTTGAAAATATTGGCCAGCTAGTACTTGCAGCAGTAGTTTTGATTTCAGTAATTTGGAGTTTGGGTCATTGGACATCCTATTCATCATTGAAAGTTTGGGGTTACACACTAAAACAGGTGAGTGAATCACTACGCCACTGGTATGAACTTATTATTGATATAGGTTTTGCAGGAGCAATAGGGTTAGGAACATATTTCTTCTACTCTGGCCGTATCTGGTGCAGATATGGTTGCCCTCTTGCAGCACTAATGCACATCTACACAAGATTTTCTCGTTATCGTATATTTGCAGACAAAAAGAAGTGTATTAGCTGCAACCTCTGCACAAAATCTTGTCATATGGGGATAGATGTGATGGGTTATGCTAGTCAGGGTAGACCTATGGATGACGTTGAGTGTGTGCGTTGTTCGGCTTGTATAGTCAGTTGTCCTATGGATGTATTAAGTTTTGGACAGATAGGCAAAGGGCATCCACACGATCCAACAAACAGACCTACAAAACTTTACAGTCTAAAGTCAAA
>JAEUQL010000123.1 GCA_016789295.1 Blastocatellia bacterium
AGTTCTGTTGGTTTTGAGGAGGATAAGCCTGATAATTTTGTGGTGGATAGTTATAAGAAGAGGGCCTATCTTGATAAATGTCTTGAGGCTTATCTTGATAGACATTTGGCCATTTTTCGGTAGTCTGTTCCGACGATTGTGGATATGGTATAAACGATGATCCTTGCATTCCTTGAGTTGGTGTATTGGAAGGAAGTAGAGGAATTTCACGAGCACAATTTGAACAGAATTTAGAACCTTCTGGATTTTCCTCTCCACAAGCAGGACAGAACATAGAAAAAATCTCCTATAAACTCTTTAGACAACTGCTCAAATTAAAACACTTTTTACAAACTCTAGTCCAGCTTTTAATTAACCATTTCATTACCAATTACTGCGAAGGTAAATTGATTGATAAGGCTTGCTGACTCTTTTTATTAAAATCCTTTTTTACCTCCTCAAAACTATCTTTGTCCATTTCGCTACTCATCTGCTCAAGTACCCTCCCAACTGTTTCAACCTCTGGGACTGAAAGCGATTTCAGAAGGTGTTCAGCTCTTAGTATACAAGCAAGTGCTAGAGAATCTGTAGCTCCAACTCTTCTCAAGAACTGGCCATAATTGAACCAATCAACAGCCTCAGCACGGCGATCATCAAGAGTTAAGTCGATCTCTATCGCTTTCTGATATAGCTTGTTGGCCTCAGAGCTTTTTCCGTTAGCTGCCAATATATCCGCAAGGCTTACTAAAGAGAGACTCTCGGCTTTTCTGTCTCCTGCTTGTGTAGCTATAGACTGAACAAGCTGAAAATATTTTGCAGCAACTTCCATCTGTCCAACCGACTGATAGCAACGAGCTAGATTCAATGATGGATATATTATCTCTTTAGGCTCTGGCCTACGCTCTTGAAGCTTCTCTGTCAAAAGAGCTATATGCTTCTCATAATGCACAATAGCCTCTAAGAACTTACTTTGGTTAAAAAGTGTTTCAGCAAGATAGAGACGAACAGTCTTATTTTCTGGTTCTATCTCCAAAACTCTTCTCCATCCATCTATAGCCTCATCTGTCTTTCCTAGTTTTGATGCAAGTGTACTAAAGTTGATCAGGCTATCTTTATCTGGTGTTATCTTCTCAAGCATCTGCTTATAGTGTAAGTAAGCATCTGCATAACGCTGCTTCTCTATTAAGATCTGTCCAAGAATCTGCTGCGCCTCTCTACTGTGTGGATTGAGCATTACTACACGTTCTAGCTTTGCCAAAGTCTGATCCACATCTCCTACACGCCTATCTGCTCTTGCCATTCTAAGATAGAGAGTGGCGTCATAAGGATTGAGTATCTCAGCTTTTGCCATGTTTGTAGGATTTTTCTCATTAAAGCCCAAATAGAATCTGGCTTGATCAATACCTGCAAGTAGAAAGAGTAGAAATAGAAGCGCAAAGCGTGCTGCTCTGGCTAGACTACTACTGCCCGTGAATAGACTCTTAGTGTAAGTTAGTATTTCTTTAATACTTCTGCTACTGCTCTCACCAACAGTTTTAATGACATTCGAGTTTCCTATCAACAGTCCAGATATTTTGCTATCGCGTAGCTTCCATATAGCTCCATCGAGAATAAAGTGATGTATATTGATAATAGCCATAAAGATCAACAAGCTTTGTGAAAAATCAAAGTGGAACAGATAGCTGATAAGCCATGGAGCGGGCAGGAAGAGCACGATTGCGCCTACTACAAGGATTAGAAAGTACTTGCGTAGACTCCATTCCTTTCCACCTCGCGTTTTGCATAGTAGCTTGTTATCCAGAGGTACTGTGCAGAGTGCATAAAGGCAAGTACTCCGCTCGAATAGCTGGTCTGAGTGATCTCAGCTCCATAACTAATCTCTAATACTGTTGGTAACATAAACCAGATAAACTGCGTTGAAATTAGAGTCAGAGGCGCAATCATGGATGCGATGCTTGCTCTTCTAACAAGTTTCCAAAAAACATAGAAACTCAGATAGAGTGAGACTACCAGAAGCGTAATTCTTGCTATTTTTGCAAAGGCTAGAGGTATACCCAAAGAGATTAG
Source organism: Blastocatellia bacterium (assembly GCA_016789295.1). Classification (GTDB taxonomy): domain Bacteria; phylum Acidobacteriota; class Blastocatellia; order Chloracidobacteriales; family JADJPF01; genus JAEUQL01. The sequence continues at coordinate 2,047 of JAEUQL010000123.1, forward strand.
ATTTGGATCAGCAGAAGTTCCTGAATGAAAAGAGAGAAATAGAATGAGATATGAAGCCAGAAAAGCTGTATAGAGAGCATTCCTTTCTGTTTTACTTACATCAGTATTGCGGCGCACAAACATCATCAACAGTCCAAAGTTCTGACCTGCATAATGCCACGGACTCCACGTAACATATAGTGTAAAAACCCATAGAAAAAGACTAGGAGCAATATGGCACAGTAGAGCTATTATTAGCATTAAACCAGTGATATAAACTGTAAACAGCTTGTATCTGTAGAAATCTTCACTATCTCTATAGGCACGATATATAGTAGCCATATAGTGTGGATTGTTTGCAAATAGTGCCAGTGCATAAAAAGTTACAGAGGCAACAAAGAGGCTTTTTGTACCCAACAGATAAGCCAGAATCATCAGTGGCAAAGACCAGGCTCCACAGCCAACAATTAGATCTAGCACAGAGCTGTAGATCCATACTTTTCTAGACTGTAATGAAAGTTGTACTGTTGCTCTACTCATACTTTTAAGCTCCTATAGGCCAACTTTTAATTGTCTTTAATTGCCTTAGAGTGTCTGGATCAATTTTGTTATCAATGCGGCTCTTGGAGCAAGACCATCTATCACTATATGTTCATACTCTGCGTGAGGGCCATCACCATCAGGCCCCAGTCCATCCAAAACAGGTTTTCCAAGTGCTGCAATAAAATTTCCGTCACTGCCACCACCAGTACTTCCTTCCTCCAGTTCCAATCCTAGTTCTTTGGAGATCTGTTTTGCCTGATGGTAAAGAGATTCAACCTCTTTTGAACGTTCCAGTGGTGGACGGTTGATGCCTCCATCAATCTTTAAAGATGCACCTTTAAGTACAGGAGAGAGTTTTTTTAACTCTTCTAATATTCTTTCTCCATCTGCTTGTGTCCAGAATCTTAGGTCTATCTCTGCTGAGGCTTCAGCAGCTACCACATTAGAAAACGTTCCACCACCAAAACGGCCTACATTGATAGAAATACCTTTTTCGTGGTCGGTCAAAGCATGGAGTTTAATAACTTGATGAGCCATCTCTTCAATAGCACTAACACCCTTTTCTGGAGCTACACCTGCGTGTGTGGAAAGACCAAAAGTCTTCAGATAGAACTGTCCTATGCCTTTTCTAGCTGTTTTGACTTTCCCTCCTGGTAGACACGGTTCCAAAACAAGTGCAGCATGACAAGATGCCGCCAAGTCTTCGATAATTGATCGCGTTGAAATACTACCCCGTTCTTCATCACAGCTAAAAAAGATATCTAACGGTCTTTGTGGAGTTAGATTAAATCTTTTGATTGCAGCAATAGCTTCGATAACTACTGCAAGACCGGCTTTCATATCAAAAACCCCTGGGCCATAAAGACAACCACCATCTATTCTGACAGGTCGTCTCTCAATCGTACCCAGAGGCCACACTGTATCAAAGTGTCCAACAACAAGTAACGGTGCAGATCTACTAATACCCTGAAATAGTGAGGCTTTTAGCGACGCACCACCTTCTGTTTGTACAATCTCGACCGTTGCACCAAGCTCTGAAAGTTCCATTGCAACCCGCCTAGCAAGTATCTCTATCTTTGCTAGGTTACCCGAAGGTGTCTCCATTTCAACATAATCAGAGAGTAGGGTCAGAAGTCTTTCCTGCCTTGATTGAAAATAGGATATAAGGTCTACCATCAAAAATTCCTCCTGTCTCTTTACAAGTGAACAGCTTGTCTTGCCCCTAGATCCGAGTTTGGGTAATATATCGGCACTATGAAAGAAGAAGCGATCGAAAAATATCGCATTGCGAAAGAGCCATTCTACCTTCCTGTTAAAGACGAGGTCGAGATCTTTACATCTGCCTATGAAGCAAGACTGCCCGTAATGCTCAAAGGCCCGACAGGCTGTGGCAAAACTCGATTCATTGAGTACATGGCTTGGAAGCTTTCACGCCCACTTGTGACTGTAGCCTGCCATGAAGATCTTTCTGCAACTGACCTTGTAGGAAGATTCTTGCTTGAAGGTGAGCAGACCGTATGGCACGACGGACCACTATCAGCAGCCGTTAAGAACTCGGCCATATGTTACCTTGACGAAGTCGTTGAAGCTAGGAAAGATACAATAGTACTGATTCACCCACTCACCGATGACAGGAGAATACTGCCTGTAGAGAAGCGGGGTGTGGTACTTGAAGCACCAGACGATTTTATCCTTGTAGTTTCATACAACCCAGGCTATCAAAGTGCTGTAAAAGAGCTGAAGCAATCAACACGCCAACGCTTCATAAGTATAGAATTTGATTATCCACCATCGGAGATTGAAGTTGAGATAGTTGGTCGTGAAGGTGGAGTAGATGAACAGACTGCACGAGACCTTGTAAAGATAGGTGAAAAAGTAAGAAACCTTAAAGGCCATGGACTTGAAGAAGGTGTATCTACAAGGCTTCTTATCTATGCTGCACAGTTAATAAATCGAGGTATCAACCCTGAAACTGCCTGTGAAGTAGCTATTGTCAGCCCTATCACAGATGATCCAGAATTGCAGCGTAGCATACACGAAATAGTTACAACTATAATCTAGAGCTTAAAAATTCTAGAAGAGGGTAGGTTGTTATGGCATTAGTTGGCGGAGTTGTAGTAACTCATGGCCGTCTGGCTATTGAACTGCTGGCTGCTGCTGAGACTATTGTTGGTGAGATCCACCATATAACTGCTGTGTCCATAGGTTGGCACGATGATGCTGACCTTGCTTGTAAAGAGATAGAGAAGGCTATTGCTCGTGTTAATAATGGTGCTGGTGTTCTACTGCTGACTGATATGTTTGGAGGTACTCCTACCAACCTCTCTATGACTTTCTCACAACCCGAAAAAGTGGAGATAATAACTGGTGTCAATCTCCCTATGATCATTCGGCTTGCCAATCAGAGACAGAATGAACCTCTGACAGAAGTAGCAAGTAAAGTACGTGACCAAGGACAAAAGAACATCTATTTAGCAAGTGAAGTTCTCAGTCCAAAACGTCAGTAGCCTTAAAAACTCTTATGAATCAACATCACGTCAGGATTACAAACCGGCTTGGTTTTCACGCAAGGGCTGCCGCACGCTTTGTCAATTTGGCTAATCAGTTCAACTGTGAAGTAAAATTGGAGCGGCTAGATAACCATCAGACCGCCGATGGGAAATCGATACTTGCAATACTTCTGCTGGCTGCTTCGCGTGGTGTAGAACTAGCTGTTACAGTCACTGGTGATGACGAAGATAGAGCACTTTCTGCTCTTTGTGGTCTTATAGAGAATAAGTTTGGTGAGGAGGCCGAGCTATATTGATGCTACCAACAAACTCTCCCATTTCTCTCAAAGAACTCCCTTCAGAGATCCAGATGCGCGGTATGGGCATTAGCCCTGGCATTGCAATCGGCACAACTGTCAGAATCGATGACAGAGGTCATAAAGCTGAACTTATACACATCAAAGAATCCCAGATTGAACGTGAAGTGAGAAGGCTCAAGCGAAGTGTTGCTGTTGCACGCCGACAACTCAAGCTGCTTAAAGAACGTATGGAACGAGAGCTTGGCAAAGACCACGCCTACATACTTGATGCACATATTTTGATGCTACAAGACCAGGCACTTTTTAAGAGCGTTGAACAGACTATATCTCAACAACTCGTTAATGCTGAATGGGCTATAAAGCTAGAACTCGACCGCTTCCTTGCAGCTTATGCCTCTATTTCTGATGGATATCTTCGCCAGCGTGGCAGTGATATTGAAGATGTGGCACACCGTCTGATAGACGCTCTTTCCGGAAGAAGAAAGGCTGACAGAAGTAAGCTTCGCGCACACTCCATAGTTGTTGCCGATGAGCTACCCCCAAGCGTCTTGGCCGAGTTAGACATTGAGCATCTGATAGGGCTTGCTACACATGCTGGTGGATGGGCATCACATACTGCAATTATTGCAAAAAGTTTAAGGATTCCTGCTGTTATTGGCCTAGAACATCGGCCTGAACAACTCTCTACCGGCTGTCAGGCTATAATTGATGGGACAGAAGGGCTTATAATCCTGAACCCCAGTGAACCCACTCTACAACATTATAAAAGTCTTTGTGAACATCGACGCAAATCCTTCTCTTCTTTGATAGAGCAGTCTCACATACCAGCTAAGACATCTGATGGAGAAGAGATCAAGTTGAGAGCTAACATTGAACTGCTTTCTGAATTAGACGCTGTGCAAAGATTTGGTGCACAAGGAATCGGGCTATTTCGGTCTGAGTACATATTTACAAACATGCTGCCGCAAGCCTGCTCTGAAGAAGGTCAAACAGAACTATATACAAGACTTTCAGAGGTTGCTGAGGATTATGGTGTTGCTATAAGAACATTTGATCTCAGTCAGGATAGACTTCCACTTACCAGAAAAGCTGTAGAAGAGAATCCAGCAATGGGTCTACGGGGCATCCGACTTGCTCTGAAAGCTGAAGACATGTTCCGCACTCAGATCAGAGCTATTTTGAAAGCTTCTAAAAGAAGAAATATTCGCATTACTCTTCCACTAATTTCTTGTTTAAGCGAGCTGCGACAGGCTCGCAGACTGATCAACGATACTATCAAAGAACTTCTTGACGAAGGTCTAGATATAGACTCAAAGATCTCTGTAGGAATAATGATAGAGGTTCCTTCTGCAGTCATAATGATCGATCATTTAATAAAAGAGGTAGATTTTATCAGTATTGGAACAAACGATTTGGTTCAATATCTGATGGCTGCAGACAGAACAAACAAAGACATATCCTATCTTTATCAACCTTTGCATCCAGCAGTATTGCGTTCTCTTGCACGTATTGCAGAGACAGCCATAAGCATAGGCAAACCTGTTGAAGTCTGTGGCGAAATGGCAGCAAATCCAATCTATGCAGCAGTACTTATAGGGTTAGGATTTACTCGACTTAGTATGACACCTGCAGCAATACCTATTATTAAAGATGCTGTCAGATCTATAGAGATTTCGGCTGTAAAAGAGATAGTAAAGAAGGCAAAGGATTTTTACACAATCAGGGAGATAGAAGAGTTTCTGGTTGAAGAGCTTGGAAGTCGCTTTTCCAGTTTCTATACAGGTATAAATTGGCGTTATGTAAACTAGCAACTTTTCAACAGAACAAATAGTAATAAAAGACGAGTAAAAATTTCAATAAGAACTACTTTTCTGCAAGTAGTTCCTCTATTTTTTGCTGCATCAAGGTGTAGTCTTTATCGCCTTTAACATATTTTCCACCTGGGTGGATGTGTTTTATTATTCCTTTTTTGTCTATCAGGAAGCTTACACTCGTCCAATCTTGGTCTGATCTATCCAACCACCAATGTTTTAGGGTCTTCCATTGATAATCGATTGCTACAGGAAATGCAAATCCAAATTTGTCTGAATATCTTTTTACCTCTTTTATATCAAGATTAGTGTCAGATTTATGATGATAAAATCCTACAACTTCTAAACCTTGCTTGTGATATTGCTGATAGAAATTTTTCAGTGATGGAGCCGTAGCAACACAGAATGGGCATCCAGCCGTCCACCACCTTACTAGCACAACTTTACCTTTCATCTCTTTGAGCTGTAAAGGCTTTGAATTTATCCAATCATCTACCTGCCAATCTGCTGCTTTACTACCAATCAAAGTCTGTTTGTTCTTAACTTTAGCTCCCAAAAATGGAGTGAAAGCTATGAGCAGGAGTAGAATAGCTAGACTTTTTCTGTACATGTAAACCTCCACTAAACCTCTGTGTAACCTACTCTTATTTGACTAAGCTTTTCAGTATCTAGCCAAAGCACTTTCCGACCAAAAAAAATCTCTTGTTTACAAATAAGAAGACGGGAAGCTGTTATCTCTAGATCTCTACTGCCTATGATTGCTGCACAAGGAATACTCCCATAGCAATCAACCTTCTCTTTCAGCCAGCTATTGTTGGTAGGGGAAGCAAGTAGCAGAGGCGAATTTTTGAAATTAATGAGTTTTGCACAATCGTTTTTGGCCTCTTCTATTTCTGTCCAGCCATAAAGCTTCTGGAAAAGCTCTACACTTTTGAAAAGATCTGCTACTGCAATGACAACTTTTGCAATACCTTTCAGCTCACTACCAGTAACACTCGGTGTTGGAACTACTCTAAGATTTCTATCTGTACGATCTTTAATGACAAATGGTAATAACGTTCCTGGTTCACCATCACCCAGAAAAGCCAAATCCCATTCTGCAAGCTGGCCATCGGGTCTTTTGCGGTTCATATAGACGGTCTTAACAGGTATGCCGAGAGATGATGCCTTCTGAGCCTCTTCAAAGACATTGTCAACTTCTACAGCCCATGCACAAAAACCAGCATTGCCAGTAATGTATCTGTTCCAAAGTGGTGACTCTTCTCCTTTGTTAATAGTTGAAATAAGCTCGATATAAGAGCCATCTTCAAAACCCAAGATTGACATATGCGTGACTTGGTTTGAGTGTATACCCCCGTAAACTGTGTCAAGTCCAGCACTAGAAAAGAAAGTTTCTAACTGTACAAGCTCTGTTGAGGCAAAAGTTATGTGGTCTATTTTAAGATTTCTCATCGCAACTTCTTGCTCTTGCTATCTTCTGGTTGACGAAAATATATATCAACATAATCGGCAGCTTCATCACACGGATTGTTCATCTCCTGAAGCCGCCAGTATTTACGATTTCCAGTAATTTTGAATGTCATCTCGCCTTCACGTTTGCACGGGTTGCCGTTGTTTAAGAAGGATACCTGAGTCAAGACTGTGCCTTTAAACTTTATCTCTTTTGTATCAACAGACGTAATCTGGCCGTCAATTTTGAGGTAGTCGCTACCTCTGCGGGACTTCTGCTCACCTTGGATGAAAAGCTGTCCGTTTTTATCTGTAACTGTAGCCTTTCCAAAATAGTCCCAACTTACCCATTGAAGAGAGAGACGATGCTCACCAAGTAACATCTGTTTTGCAGCTTCGTCCTTGATCACTGTAGTGCTACTCTGTGCTCTGGTAGAGTCAAAATCGATAGAAAGCAGACACGCAGAAAGAAAAAATAGAAGATAAAAAAGAAGCTTTCTCATAAACACTCCTGCTATAAAGGGTAGAATATCTTTTTACAGATTAGAAGATAGATTTGAGAAGATCGAGCTGTTTCTATGTTGTAG
>JAEUQL010000124.1 GCA_016789295.1 Blastocatellia bacterium
AACATATGCTTAACCTGTATCTAGATAGGTTGTATAAACAACCCGAGAAAAGCTCTGTTGTCCAGCAATCTCTTAGGTTTAATCTATATAGTTTCTTAAAAGCGAAAAGACGATAACAGCAGAGCAGATTAGAAATTCATTAGGGCTTCACAATGGACAAGGTTAACGCTAATGCTCAACCTTGACCATTCTAAAGGAAAAGTAACTTGACGGGTGAGAATAGAGAAATTTGGAAATCATCTGTTTGAATGTGTGCCACGGCTGTATTTTTTGTTGAATCTTTCAACACGACCTGCCGTGTCAATAAGTTTCTGTTTCCCAGTAAAGAAAGGATGACAGCTAGAACATATTTCAAGCCTTATCTCTTTCTTTGTAGAGCGTGTAGAAAACTGCTCGCCGCAACTGCAGGTGACGACGGCATCATAGTAGGTTGGGTGAATCCCTTGCTTCACAGTAGTACTCCTTGAATCAAATTTTTTTGGAAAGCGAAGTAGAAAAATAATCCGCCAGATAATATCTGTCAAGTTTTTGAAACAAATATCTATGACAAAACGTCTCAGAAATAGTCCAAACTTGTTGGTAGAAACTCTATCTTACTAGCAACCAATAGAGACTTTTTATCATCCAACTAGCTGCGAAATTTCGCAAATATGTTATGCCAGTACTTGTATTACGGCATATTTTGTGATATACTTAAAGAGCCGTTTTAGCAAAAAAACAATATATTATATTTGGGTAGTTATTTAGGGGTAAAGAGAACTTAGAGACTTAAGGATACTGGGAAGGATCGAAACTTATGAGACCAAACATGGATGAAAAGTTACTAGAGACAGACCTTGACTCAAACAATGGAGAGTCGATGGTCTCTGGAATGGGGATAGACCTTGAGCGGTTTCTTGCCGAAATGGACTCGAACAATTCTGATGAAGAGGCCGACTATTCTTGGGCAAGCGAACCAGACACAATAGAGATTGCAGAAGAAGAGATAGATGTAGCTGCAACAAGTAGAAATGATGTAGGGGTTGAGACAGATAAATCTCTTGATGCAATGACACTCTATCTTAGAGAGATGAGCAACGTTAGCTTGCTTACTCGTGAAGATGAAGTCAACATTGCAAAAAGGATAGAGAGAGGTCGTAAGAAACTTGAGAAGGCTCAATCTAGATCGATGGTTGTAGCGGAAGATTTAGAGCGACTGATGATTCTACTTAAGAGAGGCGATCTATCTATTCGTAACTTTATAGACACTTCTGATTCTGATCTAGACGACATAACAGCAGAGAACGAGAGTCGTTATTTAGATGAGACGCTTTTGAAGCTTCAAAATATTGTAAAGCTGTACAAACAGGTAGCACTGAGCAGCCAGAAAATATCTGAAGAGCCAAAAAAATCTACAAAAGTACCAAAGATGGTAAGGAAATTTCGTCAGTTGAGGGTTGAGCTAAGTCGAGAGATACGCTCTATATCTTTTTCAACAGAGATGAGACACCACTTTACGGACTGTATTCGGGAAGTTGTTGGTGACATAGACAGCAATGAACGTGACTTTGCACAGGCTGAAGCAAGACTACAGGCTATAGCCACCCAAACCGAGAAGAAGAGAACAAAAAGACCCGGATTTTCTGAAGAAGAGCTTAAAAAGAAGCAACGAGAAGCAAAGCGCTTAATAGGGGAGATAGAGAAGAAGTACTGCTCAACTTCTACAGAGATAAAACGCAGTCTTAGACAGATCCTACAAGCTTCTGTTCAGGCCGATGAAGCACGTCGAGAGATGATAGAAGCCAATCTGAGGCTTGTTGTATCTATTGCAAAGAACTATATCAATCGTAGCAGAGGTCTACAGTTTGCAGATTTGATCCAAGAAGGCAACATAGGCTTGATGCGTGCTGTTGAGAAGTTTGACTACAGGAGAGGTTACAAGTTCTCAACCTATGCAACTTGGTGGATAAGACAGGCAGTTACACGTGCAATAGCAGATCAAGGACGAACTATAAGAGTTCCTGTTCATATGGTTGAGACTATAAACAAGATAGTCAGGACAGCAAGGTTGATGGTACAAGAGCTTGGTCGTGAGCCAACTCACGAGGAGCTTGCGACAAGAACAGATTTACCTGTTGCCAAAGTCCGTCAGGCACTCAAGATTGCTCAAGAACCTATATCGCTTGAGACTCCTATAGGAGATGACGGCGAATCTTCATTGGGAAGCTTTATTGAAGACCATACAAGCTTGAATCCAGCAGAGATGGTAGTGGGCAAGAGTCTGCGTGAAGCAACTATGGAGGTTCTAAACACCTTGACTCTTCGTGAGGCTCAGATTCTCAAAATGAGGTTTGGGCTTGATGCTGAAGGTCACGAAAGGACGTTGGAAGAGGTGGGACGACATTTTTCAGTCACCAGAGAAAGGATAAGGCAGATAGAGGCAAAAGCTTTAAGAAAACTGAGACATCCAAGCCGAAGCCGCAAGTTGAAGACTTTCTTTGATGATTCTCAAGCCTGATCTCTAGGAGGCAGCTTCTAACCTCTAAAAGCTGCCTCCTATCTCAATCTTGCTGCAAGATACTTTTTATTCTGCTTAAAACCTCTTTAGGAGAGAACGGTTTACCTATATAGTCAGACGCTCCTTCTTGTAAACCCCTATTTTTATCTTCTATTCCTATTTTTGCTGTTACCATTACTACAGGTATATTCTCCGTCCTAGCGTCTTTTCTCATATTTTTTAACACTTGCCATCCATCCATAATTGGCATCATCACATCAAGTAGTACCAGATCGGGCATACTTGTAGAGATCTTTACAAGAGCTTCCTTACCATTTATTGCTTTAATAACGTTGTAGCCTTCTGCTTCGAGGATGATCTCCATCAGGTCGAGTAGATCTTGTTCATCATCCACAATCAATATTGTCTTGTTCATACTACATATACCGGACAGCTTTCTTCTGAAAAATGGTACTTAACTCCATAACTGTTTGCTTAAATGAACCGTGAGTGATGTGCCGATAAAAGACAGTAAACTTATAGTAACATTGTACTTGGCTTGGTCAAGCATTTCTTAGTTTTGGTCATAAGCAACAAACACCAAACTTTACAGCTAGCTACCAGTAGAGCAATAGCGCAGATGGATTGGTTTATCTTTTTTTACTCTTCCAACAGATAAACCAATCCACTTATCTAGAAATTAGATATCAAAGTACATGGCAAATTCAAGGGGGTGGGGTCTTTGGCGCAGTAGGTCAACTTCTTTGCGGCTTTTGTACTCTATCCAGCGTGATACAAGTTCTTCGCTAAAGACATCTCCTTTAAGCAAAAATTCATGATCACTTTCAAGTGCACGCAACGACTCTTCAAGAGAACCAGGAAGTCTGGGCACTTTCTGTAGCTCTTCTGCTGGTAGATCATAAATATCTTTATCTAGTGGCTCACCCGGTTCTATCTTGTTCTGAATACCATCTAGACCTGCCATCATCATTGCAGCAAAAGCAAGATAAGGATTGCAGCTTGGGTCTGGCGGTCGAAACTCTATCCGCTTTGCATTTGGACTCTGTGAATACATTGGTATTCGTACAGCCGCCGAACGGTTGCGGCGCGAGTAGGCAAGGTTTACAGGGGCTTCAAACCCTGGAACTAACCTCTTGTAGCTGTTGGTTGTTGGTGCTGCAAAAGCTGCTATTGCAGGTGCGTGTTTCAGCAGTCCTCCTATGTAGTGGAGGGCTATTTTGGAAAGACCTGCATACTCATCTCCTGGAAATAGTGGTCGGCCTGATTTCCAAAGACTCTGATGGCAGTGCATGCCACTTCCATTATCTCCAAAGATCGGCTTGGGCATAAAAGTAGCAGCTTTTCCATAAACGTGCGTGGTGTTTCTAACTACATACTTGAAGAGCATTACGTTGTCAGCAGTAGTTAGTAGATTTGAGAAACGGAAATCTATCTCGCACTGTCCTCCAGAAGCGACTTCGTGGTGATGACACTCAGCTTCTATTCCAAGATCCATAAGATTAAGTGCTATTTCAGAGCGTAGGTCTTGCAAGGAATCGGTAGGTGGTACAGGCACGTATCCTTCTTTGGATCGGATTCTATAGCCAAGATTGTTACTTTCGCGGCCACTGTTCCAATGGCCTTCACCACTGTCTATCTCATAGAAAGAATGGTGTGGGTCATTCTGGTAGCGTACACGATCAAGAACGAAGAATTCTGCTTCTGGCCCAAAATAGACAAGATCGGCTATGCCTGTGTGTACCAGATAATTTTCAGCGCGTTTTGCAACAGCTCGTGGATCAAAAGGATAGCTTTCTTTGGTAATGGGGTCTGCAACGTCAGCAAACATGCAGAGTGTAGGCTCTTCAAAAAATGGATCTATCCAAAAGCGAGACGAGTCAGGAATGAGCAACATATCTGATTCGTTTATTGCAGCCCAGCCTCTCAGGCTAGACGCATCAAAACCAAACCCTTCTACAAAAGAATCTTCTTTTAACTGCCCTATAGGAAATGTCATGTGGTGCCATTGTCCGACAAGGTCTGTAAAACGCAGGTCAACAAATTTGACCTGTTGATCCACAGCGAACCGTAATACGGTCTTCGGATCCATAAATATTCCTCCAGCAATAAACTTTTGAACTCTATCTATATGTCTAGCCTCTGGCAGAAGTACAGAAAACAGAATCTTGAGAGCTTCTATCAGAAGGTTTAGAGAGCCTAGCAAGCAACTCTCAGCTATGGTCTCAGTAGTGATCTTAAAACCATGCTTGCTCATTCACAAGTTGGTTATTCTCTACAAACAGAAGCTAATTTGACCTGTAGTTAGTAAATTCCATATGTATCCCAATATCGACCGAACGCAGATGTTTGATAACGTCTTGAAGTACATCTCTATCTCGACCTGAGACCCTGACAAGGTCACCATTTATCGCAGCTTGTACTTTGAGTTTAGTATCTTTGATTATCTTAACAATCTCTTTTGCTTTATCGGTTGGAATACCTTGCTGCAGATCGATCTGTTGACGAACAGTACTACCCGCAGCCTGTTCGATCTTGCCATAGGTCAAGCCTTTCAGCGGGACTCCACGTTTGATGAGCTTCTGTTGAAGAACGTCGTTTAAGCTTCTCAGTTTATACTCATCTTCAGAATGTAGAATAATGGCATTCTCTTTCTGGTCGAGGGTAGCCTCACTCTTGCTACCCTTAAAATCGAACCTCTGTTGTATCTCTTTCATTGTCTGGTTGATTGCATTGCTGACCTCAGCCAGATCTATTTTTGAAACAATATCAAAACTGTTCTGTTGAGACATAGTTTAGACCTTAATTTGATTTAGGGATGTTGAAGAAATTTCGAAAATTCCTATTTGTTATCTCTGCTACTTCTTCAAGACTCAGGTTATGAAGATCGGCCAAACACTTCGCTACCTCGCGTACTCTTGCAGGTTCATTCCTTTTACCTCTATAAGGTTCTGGAGAGAGGTAGGGACAGTCTGTTTCTATCAGTATTCTGTCTAGTGGAATTTTGGCTGCAGTCTGTCTGAGATCAACCGATTTTTTAAAGGTGATCACACCAGAGAAAGAGATCAGAAATCCCAGGTCTAGTCCTGCTTTTGCAAGTTCATAGCTACTTGTAAAGCAATGAAAGATTCCTCCAAGCCCAGTTTTTTTCCAGTTTTGGCTTAGTATTTCTGATGTATCCTTCTCTGCATCACGTGTATGTACAACCAAAGGTAGCTTCTTGGTACTAGCCATATCTATCTGCTCTGCAAATGCTCGACGTTGAACTTCCTGTGGTGAGTGGTGATAGTAATAGTCTAGACCCAGTTCACCCCAAGCAATCACCTTTGGATGGTCAGAAAGTTTCAGAAGCTTTTCTGCCAAAGTGTTGTCGAGTAGGGAAGCATCGTGTGGGTGCAGACCAACAGTCGTGTATATAAACTCATAGCTGCTAGCCAAACTTTGGGCTTTTTCGTGCGAGCCTTCAAGTATATCTCCATTTCCAATGTCTACTATCAGTTCAACGCCTGACTCTACAGCTCTTTCAATAACTTCTTTGCGGTCTTCGTCATAACCTTTAAAGTCTATGTGTGCATGAGAATCTATAAACATTACTTGAGTCTTGCTCCAATGGGAACTTCTTCAAGAAAGCTAGCAAGAACGGGCTGTCCTTGTTCACCTATCGAAGCAGCTAGCAACATTCCTTGAGACTCAAGACCGCGAAGCTTACGTGGTTCAAGGTTTGCAACTATCACTATCTTTCTGCCTACCATCTGTTCAGGGGTGTAGTATTGAGCAATTCCTGCAAGTATCTGGCGTGGCTTCTCTTCGCCAAGATCGACAATCAGTTTAAGGAGCTTGTCGGCTTTTGGAATTCTTTCGGCCTCAAGAACCTTGGCTACACGCAGATCTATCTTTGCAAAATCGTCGATAGTGATCTCTGGTCTGAGTGGTAAAAATTCTCTATTTTCTGTTGGTTTGCTCTCTGTAGTTTCTGTAACTTCTACAGATTCTTCTTTCTGTATTTCAGACATAGTCAATTCCTTATCAATAGTTGGAAATAGGGTTTTCAGCTCCCCAAGTGTAATCCCCTCTGCAAGTTCTCCCCAAACCAAAGATTCTGGGTTGATCTCTTCAGGGGTTGAGAATAGTCCAACCTGTTTCCAAACAGATAGCGCAGAATCAGGTAGGATTGGTACTAGAAGAACTGCAATAAAACGTATAGCTTCTAACACTGTATAAAGAACAGTTTCAAGATGTTCTCTTGCTGATGGATCTTTAGCGAGTTTCCAGGGAGCATTATCAGATATGTACTTATCTACTCTAGCGATGATCTCCCAAACTGCTTCCAATGCACGGCTAAAATTGTAGCTGCTAAACTCTAGCTCAAATCGTGCACGGTTAGCTAAAACTACTTCTCTTACTTCTATAGCTTCTTTATGCCAAGCTGTTTCAGGCATTGTGAGTAGAAAAGCTTTGGGTTTGGCAGGGAGATTACTATCACAGTACTTTTCAACCATCTTCAAAGTACGGCTAACAAGATTGCCAAGACCTTTTGCAAGATCTGCATTGCAGCGTTCTATTAAAGCTTCATAAGTGAAGTCTCCATCCTGACCAAAGACCATTTCTCTTAAACAGAAATATCTTATTTGGTCAGTAGAAAAGTGCTTGAGTAGTATATTGATATTGATAACATTACCCAAACTCTTGCTCATTTTGCGTCCACCAGAGAGCCACATGCCGTGTGCATAAACCTTTTGTGGTGGCTCAACTCCTGCGGCCAGAAGAAACGCTGGCCAATAGACTGTATGAAAGCGGATGATGTCTTTACCTACCAACTGTAAGTTTGCTGGCCAATAATTGTCAAAACCACTACGTTTGTTGTTACCATACCCGATAGCAGTTATGTAGTTTGATAGTGCATCAAACCAGACATACATTGTGTGCGATGGATCATCGGGTAAGGGTATGCCCCACTTGACAGAAACACGGCTGACAGAGAGATCTTTCAGTCCAGATTTAACAAAACTTATAACTTCATTGCGGCGTACTTCGGGCTGAATAAAATCTGGCCTTTCTTCATAAAGCTTCAACAATCGGTCTTGAAAGGCTGACAGCTTAAAAAAATAACTTTCTTCAGAAACACGTTCTGCTTCTCTGTTATGAAGTTCACAGTAAGGTGCTTTGCCAGCTTCCATCTCTTCTTTAAACTCTGCACACCCTACACAATACCAGCCTTCATAGTGGCTTTTGTAGATGTAGCCTGCATCTCGCACTTTACGAAACAGCTCCTGCGCACCTTCTTCGTGATAGTCATCTGTAGTTCTTACCCAATGACTGTAACAAAAGTTGAATTTTTCAAAGATCGACTTGAACTCAGCTACTATAGCATCTACATGCTCTTTGACAGGCCGTTCATTCTTGGCAGCAGCACGTTCAATGTTCTGCCCGTGCTCGTCGGTTCCTGTTAAAAAGAAGGTGTCAAAGCCACGTTGACTTTTGAGTCTAAAGAGCGTGTCGGCTATCAGTGTGGTGTAGACGTGGCCCAGGTGTGGTTTAGAGTTGACATAATAGATTGGTGTGGTGACGTAGAATCTTTTCATCTAGAAGTTCTTTAGCCTCTGTTTTTAGGTCTATAATCAAATGGATCTTATCAGTGACATTGCTTCAGAGCGCGTCTTCTGATCGTCTCGAAACAGACCACGCACAGCAGATGTGAGTGTCTTTGCTCCAGGTTTGCGAATGCCGCGCATAGCCATACAGAAATGCTGACACTCAACAACAACCATCACCCCTCTTGCCTCAAGCCCTTCATAGAGCAGGTCGGCAATCTGTGAGGTAAGTCTTTCTTGAAGTTGTGGACGCTTTGCGAGTGTGTCTGCTACTCTAGCGAGTTTTGAAAGACCTATTATTTTACCTTCGGTTGGAATATAGGCAATATGTGCTTGTCCAAAAAATGGCACTAAGTGGTGCTCACACAAACTAAAAATGCTTATGTCTTTAACAATCACCATTTCATCGTGAGTTTCGGCTGGCACAAGTTTTATATACTGTTTTGGGTCAGTGAGAAGTCCACCGCAAATCTCTGCATACATTCTTGCTACTCTGCCTGGGGTAGCTGCGATCCCAGGACGATTAACATCTTCTCCAAGTCCTTCAAGGATGAGGCGTACACCTTGCTCGATCTTGTTCATATCAAAGCTAGTAGGCAACCCTTCTTTGCCATTGGCAACTTCTTCATCTGCTACACAGACAGCTTCATAGATCTGGTCTACAGAAACATTGTCTGAACTATTATTGGTGCTCATAATATCTTCCTTCCTTGATCGTTTTCTCGACCAATTCACGCTGCTGCTTGAATGCACTCATAGCAGATGCTTGTACTACAGCTAAAGAAACACCTGCCTCACGTGCTAATTTGGAGCAGTCTTCGTATTCAGGCATTGCATTGACTATAATCGCCCCATCAGTAGCCACTTTGAGTCTTACAGTACCGTAATCTGTCAATAGTGGTATAGTCTCTCTCGCTAAAGTTCTGCGTTCGGTTTCGTAGTAACGCAGACCTATAGTTGAAGTTTCGGTGAAGATAATACCTGTGAGTTTGTCTACTTTCTCTTTTGGAGAAAGAACTGTAAGCAGAATTCCAGGTCTGTTCTTTTTCATCTGTACTGGTGTATAAAAGATGTCTAATGCTCCTGCAGCAAGGATCTTCTCCATCAGATAGCCATATACTTG
>JAEUQL010000125.1 GCA_016789295.1 Blastocatellia bacterium
AGAGCGTCAGCAGATAGACCAAGCAATAGACGCTCTCAGAAAAACTATGGAAGGTAGAGAGTACAAACCTATTCGTAAAGCTGTCAAACTGCTAAATGAATCTACTCTTCATCTAGCCGAATTAATTATGGACACTGCTGTTCAATCAGCTCTTAAAGACAAAAAACTATCAGAGATATAGGGAGATAGAGATTATGTCAAAAGTACATAGCTTGACAGAAAAGGTAGATAGTACCGAAACAGAAAAGACAAAAGTTACTTTCCTCCCTGCAAACCTTAGCTTCAAAGCAGAAGTTGGACAGTCGATTCTTGACGTCGCACTCGAAAATGGAGTTCCTCTTGACCATGCTTGTGGGGGCGTTTGCGCCTGTTCCACGTGTCACGTGGTTGTAAAAGAAGGTATGGAGCTACTCAGAGAGATGGAAGACGATGAGGCCGATCAGCTTGATGAAGCTGCAGGGCTGACACTTTCATCAAGACTTGGTTGTCAGTCGGTCATTGAACGTGAAGGTAATGTAGTTGTTGAAATACCTTCGTGGAATCGCAACTACGCAAGAGAAGGAGAATAACTATGAAGTGGACAGAAGTTGAAGATATTGCACTTGCATTAGTTGAGAAGTATCCAGATGTAGATCCGTTAACTGTCAGATTTACAGATCTGCATCGTTGGGTGACGGAATTGGAAGATTTTAGCGACGATCCAAAAAATTCCAATGAGAAGAAACTAGAGGCTATTCAAATGGCTTGGTATGAAGAGTATCAGGACGCTCGGCAGGGTTGATAGGGTGGCATAATGGAGCAAGCAGACAGATAAGGTGGCTCAAAAAGCCACCTTATTTGCTTTATAGGGTGAAGAGATGTTAAGAAAACTTTTTAGTCAACTTGGTACAGGAAGCAGAGAATTTAGTAACAGGGATCAATCAACAGTATTTCATTATCACTCGGTGACGAAACATCGATTTGAGGGTTATGCACGTAGTCTTGGCTATCTTGACTGGGAGACGCAGCCAGACCCATTTCGTAGGTTTTATGGTGCGGAGCTTCTGCCGCTAAAATTTATGCACCCAGATGACGCACCTCCTTATAGCGCGATCTTTGGCTATAGCCAAATTCTGCCAGAGAAAGTATCTATCAATTCTGTGTCAAAATTTTTTGAGCTTTCTCTTGCACTCTCTGCTTGGAAAGAGATCTATTCAACACGTTGGTCACTACGTATCAATCCTTCTAGTGGGAATTTACATCCTACAGAAGGCTATTTATTGATAGGCTCAATGGAAGATGGTAGTCTTGCAAGGTCTCCCAAAGTATGCCACTACCAGCCAAGTGTTCATGCTCTAGAAGTACGTGCAGAGTTTTCAGAACAGGTTTGGCAAGAACTGATGAAACCTTTTCCAGAAGGATCTTTTCTTGTTGGGCTATCTTCTATACATTGGCGTGAAGCCTGGAAATATGGTGAGCGTGCTTTTCGCTACTGCCAGCATGACACTGGTCATGCGATTGCAGCAATCCGATTTGCTGCTGCAACTCTTGGTTGGAGCTTAGTAGTACTTGAAGACTTGAGTGACGACGAAGTTGCAGCACTACTGGGTATCAGTCGTAGTGCGGATTTTAAAGATGCTGAGCCAGAACACCCAGATCTAATAGCACTAGTTGTACCAAAAAAGATAGATATTGACATACCTCTTTCTCTTTCGAAAGAGGCTATTTTGGATATTGAAAAGGCCAACTGGCAGGGCAAGGCCAACAGGCTTAGCCCAGAAAATATTGACTGGGAGATAATAGGCCAAGTTGCCGAAGCCTGCAGAAAGCCAAAAACAGATTCTGGATTAAGGTCTGCAGTAGTGGATAGTAGAAGGCTTTCAGCTTTGGACTTAGCACTTGCTAGTAACAGTCAGCTTTCATCGAGCCAGATAATCAAACAACGCAGAAGTGCAGTCAATTTTGATGCAATGACAGAGATTTCGGCAAAAGATCTCTACAGAATACTTTCTGCAGTAGTGCCAGCCGAGAGCAAATCAGAGCTTGCACCACCTTGGGATGCCGTAGTATGGCCAACATCTGTACACCTCTGTCTGTTTGTTCATCGCATAGTTGAACTTTTACCAGGACTCTACATTCTGCTTCGTGATAGTAGGAAACTTGATCAAGTAAAGGCTGCAATGAGACCAGACCTACTTTGGCAAAAACCTCCAGAATGTCCCGAAGACCTTCCACTATATTTTTTAATGGAAGGCAACTGTCAGCAGCTTGCCAAGCAAGTGAGTTGCTGGCAAGACATTGCTGCTGATGGTGTTTTTAGTCTTGGAATGGTTGCAGAGTTTGAAGACTCTATTGATAAGTATGGTTCTTGGTACTACCGCAGGCTTTTTTGGGAGACAGGTATGATAGGACAAGTTCTCTATCTTGAAGCCGAAGCTATAGGCATTCGTAGCACGGGAATAGGTTGTTTCTTTGACGATCCTGTACACGAGATCTTTGGTTTTGAAGGCTGGAAGTTCCAAAGCCTATACCATTTCACTATGGGTAAACCTGTTGAAGATACTCGCCTAACTACTCTTCCAGCTTATAGTGAAGAGCTTAAACGTAACAGGGTGTAAAAAGTTGGCAGAAAGAGAAAAAGGTAGCACTTTTGGCTACCTTTTAGAAATAAGCACAAACTCGATATTTTTGTAAACACTCTGTATTAAACTGTTTCTATTCTACAATTTTATAAGGGTTCTTGTTTTTAGAAAGAAACACACCAGCACCATGTATCACACCAGCGTCTTGTTGGAGAACTTCCCATACGATAACCAGCTTCTGCACTCTCAGTGCTAGCACTATCTTCTGTAAAGGCTGCAATAGCCTGCTCTACTACTTCGATATTAAAATCGATATCATTTGCGTAAACGTTTGCGTCAAACATTTTCTCTGCTCCTTGCTTTTATTTAGTTTTTAAGATTGATTTTAATTATGGAAAAACTGCGAGAATATACTAGTAATGACTTAGATAAAGCAAGTTAAATCTTTGTAAATTCCTGAGCATAAGCAGAAACCTGTCTATTTATCTTTTAACTGCTCATTTTTTGTTTTGGATGAAGTTTAAGAGTGGTTCTTGTTAACCACTCTTAAACTCTAAATTTTCGAGCTATTTTAAGTACTTATCAAACCAAACGAAAGTCTTCTCAAAATAGTCTAGCTGGTGAACCGGTTCTGCTAGCCCGTGTCCTTCGCGAGGATAGATCACAAAGGTAGTGGGTACTCCTTGAAACCTCAGCCGAGAATAGAACTCGTGTCCTTGTGCGAGTGGAACACGTGGATCGGCTGCTCCGTGCACGATCATTACAGGTGTTTTTGCTTTTGAAATGTGATCGACAGGCGATCTCTCTGCATATATCTTTGGGTTACTAAAAAGCTGATGTCCCCAATGTGATTCAGCATTTTCATAAGGTATGTCGGTTTGCGACATAAAGCTTACCCAATTAGAGATGCCTGCACCCATAATTCCTGCTCTGAATCTGTTGGTTTGTGTTACAGCCCAGGCTGTCATATATCCACCATAGCTCCAACCACAGATTGCAAGCCTGTTTTCATCAACTAGCCCACGCTTTATCAAATCGTCTATTCCAGCCATGATGTCAGTAAATTCTTTCCCACCCATATCGCCTTGATCGGCCATCGCATAAGCAACACCTCTGCCAATGCTTCCTCGATAGTTGGGCATCAGCACAGCATATCCACGTGCTGAAAGCAGAAATGCTCCTCTTGAAACGCCAAACAGAAAACCGTTTGTGTCAGCAGCTTCAGGCCCTCCGTGAACAATAGTGATCAATGGGTAGCGTTTGCCGGCTTCGTAATTAAGTGGCTTAACCAATATTCCTTCTATCTCAAGACCATCACTTGCTTTCCATTTAATTACTTCAGAGCTTCCCCATTCCCACTGCTCGCTTTGTGGGTTGAGTTTGGTTACTTGTATGAGTTTGTTGGTAGAAAGCTCTTTCAACCAGACATCTGCAGGATGGGTTGAGTCTTCTTTGATAACAGCTACTATTTTCCCATCCGAATTAACACTTGCAGCACCTTGCAAAACAGTATTTTCATTTGCTGCAAAAACAGCTTTCATCTCTCCATTGTTTGGTGAGACCAGAAGTACAGAGTTGTAGACACCTTCAATAGCATTACCGACGATCTGATCTCCGGATGGCATCCAACTTATTTCTGTGAATGTACCAAGAAAGTTTTCTGTGAGATTTTTCGGCTGTCCACCATTTGCTGACACTACCCAAATGCGGCCTGCATATGGCTCCATGCCGTCTCCACCAGAAGCAAGATAGGCTATCTGGTCACCTTTTGGAGACCAAGCAGGTGCACGGAGTTTACCTTGAAACTTACCTTTTGGGATCAGCAGTGTTCTACTTGCTCCACCTGTTGCAGCGACTAGGTCAAGCCTTGTGCGAACATACTGTTCATCAATACGTGTAGTATCACTAACTGCTATAACAAACTGTTTGCCATCATTAGACCAGTCATATTCCCAAACGTTTATCTGTCCTTCGGTAACTTTGGTGACTTTACCTGTAGCTACTTCAACGGTGTAAAGTCGTGAGTAACGGAAGTCTGCATCAAAAAGCTGTTCATCATCAAAAAGCTTGTTCTTCTTTTCTTGTTCAGAGGTGAGAGGGTCGGTCATCAGAAAGGCAATATATTTTCCGTCTGGTGACCAAGAGTGTGCAGAAACTGCTGAAGGCTGGTTGGTAAGCTGTTTAGCTTCTCCACCATCTATCCTTATCAGATAGATTTGTGGCCTACCTGAGCGGTCGGAAATGAATGCTAAACTCTTTCCATCTGGTGACCAACGTGCTCTCAGATCATTTCTGGGTGCATTGGTGAGCTTACGCACTTCTCCACCAGAGGTTGACACAAGCCATACGTCACTATTTCTTGGGCTTGTAGTCATCTGTGGCTCAGTGTAATGAAATGATATAAATTTTCCATCTGGTGATATTTGTGCATCTTGAGGGCGTTTAAGCATTACATTATCTTCAGGGGTAACAGGTCTTTTTGTAGTTTGAGAGCCTGACTCTGCTTTTACACTAAATATAGAAAGCAGTATCAGTATAGGAACTATTGCAGCCGAAAAGGGTCTCTTTCTCATTACAAGTTCTCCAAAAATTTGAGTTGATTTTATTGTTTTTAGCAGATTAAATGCTCGACTATTGTAATCCAAAATCTTTGTACCAGGCGCTGGAAATGGATACTAAAAATATAATTTGGCGTCAGTTTGGAGCAGCTATAGATATGCTCAAAAACGCTATAGTTACTTGCCCTGATGATCTTTGGGGTGACAGGTCACACCAACCAGAATACTGGTATCTTGTCTATCATACACTCTTCTGGCTCGATCTATACCTGTCTGATTCGTTTAATGAGTTTACTCCACCTATCCCATTTACTCTGGATGAACTCGACCCAGCAGGATTACTGCCTGAACGTGTTTACACGAAGGAAGAGCTACAAACCTACCTTGAACATGGACGCAGCAAATGCAGGTCAACCATTCAGGCTTCAGCAGATCTCAACAGGCTACAGACTTGTAGACCAGAATGGGCTGATATGACAATGACTGAACTACTCATCTATAATCTCCGCCACGTTCAGCACCACACTGCACAGCTAAATATGATTCTCAGACAGAGGAGCGGCTCGGCTCCTGGCTGGATTGCTAGAGCAGAGTAATGAGATTATGGAGCTATTTTTGGTAGATAAACAGGCTCAACTGGTAGAGTGTTGGAAAAAAGAGTTCAAACACTTTCCAGAGGTTAAGATTATCTGTGAAGATATTCTTTCAGTTGCAGACAACACAGTTGTATCTCCAGCAAATAGCTATGGTTTTATGGATGGGGGCATAGATAGGATTTATCTTGAATATTTTGGTAATGGTTTACAAAAAATCGTTATGGATGAAATAGCAAAGCTATCAGACAGGTATGTTCCCATTGGCTCAAGTTTAGTTGTTAGCACAAAGCATAAAAAGATTCCTTATTTGATATTGTCTCCCACAATGGTTACTCCCGGAACGACGACTGCTGCTAGCGGCTATCATGCAATGGCATCTACACTAAAAGCTGCAACTATGGCAGCTAGCAGCATAAAGCGGGTCTTCTGTCCTGGTCTTGGCACTGGCATTGGACAAGTACCTTATGAGGAAGCAGCCAAAGAGATGGCACTGGCTTACCAAAGATGGCAGAAGTTGAAGTTTGAAGAATAATTGACGCTGGACAGTTTTTAATTTAAGCCTTCCTGACTACTTGCTACTATCTCCACGATTTGTTGCAAGCTTTTCAGATCGCTTTTTCTGTGAAAGTTTGTGATATAATCCGCCTTTTCAGAAATTTTCATAAAGATAGTTTTTCTTCAAAAGTAGAAGATAAACATATAGTAAGTACTTAATTTGGTTTACTCTCAGAGGATGAAGTTTTGAAAAAGATAACAGGTTCATGGAAAGTGATAACTACACTCAGAGAGTGTCCAGTTTGCAAGAGTCGATATGATACAAGTGTTAACACCTGTCTAAAAGATGGCTCTGCCCTTACACAGATGACCGTTACAACATATCCTTGTCCATCTCCGGATGGTCAAAGAGAGCTTCTTGCAGAACTAAAGCTGTCTGCAAAAGGTGCTGCTTTGATAGGTGATGTGAGAAAGCTTTACAAGTATCACATAAAAATAGCTGATTATCACAAGCGGCAGAACCAGTTGACAGAAGCACTAACACATTATCAAAGAGCTGAGCTACTAAGTGGTAAGACTCCAGAGAAGACGCAGCTTCCAGCAATAATCGAGATATGTTTGTTGCAGTCTAGACCTAAGAAAGCACTTGATTTAATAGGATATTATAGTAAGACATTTGTTAGAAACTACAGACCTGAGCAGGTTGCACTCTTTTTAAGAAGGGTAATAGCTGTTCAACCAGCTAACTTAGAGTGGGAAAAGCAGGTATTTGCAGCAATACATAAAGTTGGTCTGGCAGACGCGCTTCTGTTGGAGTCTATCTTCTCCAAAGAGCTTTTTCAGTCGGGCGAACTGTTTCCACTTGTATCAGAACAGGTCTTGCCAGAAGAAACGGCTACACTTATTTCTGATGAAGATCTAACACCTATAGAAGACGAAGGAGATGAATTCAAAACTGGAGAGAGAGCTAGAACAGGCTCTTTAGTAGCAACTCCTACTGCCTTGTCAAATACTTCTCCTCTCACACCAGAACAGAAGAGGATCGATTCATCACTTTTGACTGCTGGTGAATTTAGAAACCTTCGTACTACAAGTAGCTTTAGAGTTACCGACAGTGGAAGAATGACTTTTCCTGAGCAGACAGTAATGGTGGTCGATGACGAACCAGGAATAAGAGAGCTTTTAGGCGAGCTACTATCAGAATTCGAATGTCACGTAATCAACTGCATTGATGGTGAAGATGCTATTGGACAACTTCAAAAAACGCGACCAAGCTTCATTATCTCTGACGTAATGATGCCCAGACGCAATGGTTATGAACTCTTTGAATATATAAGGAAGCAGGAGAGTCTAAATGATATTCCATTTATCTTTCTGACAGCCAGAGGAGATATAGATGAGAAGTTGAAGGCTCTTGAACAGGGAGTAGAAGACTACTGGAGCAAGCCTTTTGATGTGGAAGAGATTTTGATAAGGATTAAAAGGGTTTTGCAGAAAGTGCGCATAGCAGGAGATGTAAGAGGTAAGCTTTCAGAGATACCTCTTCCAGATCTTCTGCAAACCCTCTCTTCTGGAAATAAGTCTGGGACACTCCATCTCTCTCACGGTGGACGTGCGGGCGTCATCTATCTGGATCAAGGAAAGGTAATAGATGCAGAGTTTGAGGATCTGGTGGGTAAATGGGCTATATACTCACTTATAAATTGGTTTGCAAATGGAGGCTCATTCAACTTTCATAGTCAGAAGATAGATCGTACAGTCATGATCAAGCAGACTATTCAAGGTATATTGCTTGAAGCTGTTAGAAGAAGAGACGAAGAGCAGAGGTTGATAGAACAACTCCCGGATGGCGATGTCTACATGACAGTAAATGTTGAAGAGAGCACGGACTTTTTCTTCTCCGATTTCTCTGATGAAGCTACTAGAATACTTCAGCTTTTTGATGGTACACACACTCTCAAAGAGTGCTTGAAGTGTTTGCAAGGCGATCTAGAGACAATACAGACTGTAGTTGCTTTAAATAAAGCTGGGTTACTGCGCATAGTAGATTTTGGTATACACTGATTGTTGGATAGCAGAAGTAGTTTAACTGAAGATGAAAGACGTGTTGTAACGAAACAGCAGGAGCTGTCCTAATGCAGGCTAACTGCCAACATCGGACTAGAGTGTAAGAATATTTTTGATAACTTATCTGCTCTTCTCCACATTGTAAGTGGGGAATAAGTTTCTAACAGGGCTTTATAGAAAAGCTGATAGATGCTAGTGTGCAGTTTAGAATTTTTTCTGGTGGGCGTACTACTACTATCTTAGGAGAAGAAGTGGATTCAGAAACCGCTCGAATAAAGTTTGGTCAGCGTATACAACGCTGCAGAGGCTGCTTTGTAGCTTTCTATATAAAAGATCTATGGATAGATGAAGAGATAGACTACTACTGTGAGGAATGTAAGAACGATTCAATGATACATTTTAACGTCTACTCTAAAGATTTCGATTTTTCTCAACTTCCGAGTATGCAGCAAGACGAATAATTACAACTGCCAAGATATCAATTACGGGAGGAGTTATGTCAGACGGACAGAAGTTTATCACTTGGTGTACAGATAGACCTTCGGGACTCAACTGGGTTGTCTTTAGACCTACGGTACTCAAAAACGGAATTCCACCAGAAGAGGGTATAATTCCCACAGGAGAGGAGCTAGGAGAATACTCTTCTTATGTTGAAGCTAGAAATGCACATCCAGACGCAAGAGTTACACCAAGTGCTGCTGAAGCGATAAAGTACGGCAACATATAAAACTCTTTTTCAGAGTTACTCAACGTGCCCCTTGTCTATAGTCCTAATAGCTCTACTTGCAAGGACTCTTATTCCATTTATCAACTGCCCAAACCGATCATCTTTTGAAAAACCTTGCTTGTAACGCAAGTATATCTGTTGAGCTATAACTGCAATCTTGAAAAGTGCA
>JAEUQL010000126.1 GCA_016789295.1 Blastocatellia bacterium
CAATATCTTCACGACTGAGGTTGAGTGCTTTTTGTGTAGCTAGAAAATTCTCTCCAATATAGCCGCCAAAGTATGCAGGATCGTCAGAGTTGATAGTTACGCATAGTCCTAGATCTAAGAGTTTCTTCAAATTGTGTTCTTGAAGAGTTTTAAAAACACAGAGCTTCACGTTTGATAGTGGGCAGACAGTCAATGGAATCTGGTTTCTGCATAGCTTTTCTACTAGCAGGCTGTCTTCAATAGCTCGAACACCGTGGTCGATTCTTGATACTTTTAGTAGATCGATAGCTTCCCAAACATATTCTGGAGGCCCTTCTTCTCCTGCATGTGCAACAGTAAGTAGACCTTCATTACGTGCTTTTTCAAACACTTGCTTAAACTTTGACGGTGGGTGGCCCACTTCTGAAGAATCTAACCCTACAGCAACTATCTTATCTTTTGCTGAAAGTATTTGTTGAAGTGTCTCCATGGCAGACTCTTCGCTCAAATGTCTTAAAAAACAGGCTATCAGTTTTGAAGAGATGTTGAGTTTCTCTTTTGCGTCTTTGAGTGCCCGATAAATACCGTTAACTACTGTCTCAAACTTTACACCTCTTTCTGTGTGTGCCTGCGGGTCAAAGAAAATCTCTGTGTGACGGACATTATCTTGGCTGGCTTTTTCAAGGTATGCCCAAGTCATCTCATAAAAGTCTTGCTCGTAAAGTAGCACTTGCATACCTTCATAGTAGATATCTAAAAAAGACTGGAGATCAGTAAACTGATAAGCTTTACGTACTTGTTCAATAGAGTCAAAACGTAGTTTTACGCTGTTGCGCTGAGCTATGGCAAACATCGTTTCAGGTTCTAGAGAGCCTTCAATGTGTATGTGTAGTTCTGCTTTTGGAATATTTTGAATGAAGTCTTTCATACGCCCCCTTTTTACTTTTTTTGACACTCCAACGGCTGAAGCCATTGTATTCTTTTAGTCGCTAAAGAAGTAGTCGGAAAAACTCGCACCTACTGTTAGAGACAGTCCAATCGCTTCCAAGCCGTAAAAGTATCACCCATCAGCCTCACAACTAAAGTCGTGGGCTTTCTCGTGGAAGATCTGTAACAATCGCTTTTACCAGACTTTGTATAGTAGATCAAGCTTTAGATATATAGTAGACGCTGCAAAGATTTTGCTGCTCCTTACAATCTAGGTTATGCTTTTGTGGTAGTTTGACAAACAAGAAAATTGTGGAAAATTATTGGGCATTAAGTAATGATGAAACCGCTTTCAGCTCTCTTGATAATTCTATCCCTACTCTCTTTTGGTTGTCGCCAGCCACTTAACAAGCAAGTAGAAAAGAGTTCTAATAATAATAAACTAGCATCTGATAAAACATCTACCACATCTATCATAGATGCCGATGTTATAACCGATTCAATAGATATTGTATTGGGTAGGAAGCGTGCATCGGAGTCTGAACGACAGCAGGCAGCAGAACTTCTAAAAACGGTTGTTTCTGTAAAAGAGATTAAGCAAGCTCGCAGTTTAAGAAAAGATAAAAAGCTTCTTGAAGATATCTATCCAAAAGAAACAACAATAGTAAATGTTGATGGTCAGCGATTGTTTTGGACAGCTTATGACCGCAAGCATTTTGCTGCACGCCACTTGATCGACTATTTTGATCAATCTGATATAAAAGAGAAAAACAGTTGGTGGCCTGCAGGGACAACTCCTGAACAACTCGATGATTATCTAGAAGCTACACTGCAAGCAAACAAGGCAGAGATAAGGCTTCCTGAACCAGGCAATAATGGAAAGGGTTTTAAGTATTTCGAGTTTAAACTTTTTAGTAAAAATAGTGTAAAAACTGATAATAGTATAAAAGTTAGGATAGGAATAGAAAGTGATGGACGAGTGACAAGCTTTTTTGCCACTAGCGGCCAAAATATTGTAAGTTTAACAGAGTCTGATATTAGGAAAATTCTTGAAGCTATATGAAAAGAACACTTCTTATTTTCATCTTTCTCTTTACATTAACCTTCTTAGTTTCTTGTAGTAGTAGAGAGCCTGTAAAGACAACTTCAACACAGACAAAGCAAAGAAAAAGTAGCATTGATGAGAGTCGGCCTATTATCAAAGTTTTGAGGCTTTCAGAACAGGTACATTTTAGGATGCGCTATTTTGCAGAAGAATCAAAGACTACTTTTACTTCTGACAAACAGATAGCACTTTTTAAGAATGTACAAAGTACGCTAAAGCCTACTTGTCAGCAGATGAAAGCTGTTATTGAAAAGTCTGGAGAGTTTGATAATAGAAAAGAGGCTGTAGATATGGAATCAGCCTGCTCAAAGCTCTACTTGGCTTTTGAACAAGAAAAACTAGAAGCCATAAAACTGGCTATAAAAGACTTTTACGCAGTCTATTCAAAGCTCAGATTTGTGGCTCTTGGTGAGAGAAGTTAACTACTCTTCTCTACTTTTTTCTTCTAAAAGATACTCTACAATTCTGTTTGTGGCATCAAGTGTAGCTTTGGCTCCACATTGTACATCTTCATCTGAAGAGCCTCGACAAGTTCCTATTAGAGAAAAATTCTCTTGTTGATAATTCATATCAATAGTTACTACAAAAAGATGATCCATTATTGGATCAGGATGTACTTTACCTACACTCTTTACAGAAGCTTCAACAGGAAGATTAAGATAGCTCTTTATAGCTTCTAGCGTAGCAACTGCGGTTGCATGAAGTTCATTATTTGTTTCTGAGATGGTGCTACAGCCTACAAATTCATTTTCGTCTGCAGTCAGTACTACAATTACTTCGCGCTCAACTGCATTTCTGCTTGAGAGACTGGCTGATTTAAGGATAAGTCGTTGCACGTTTTAACCTCTATTTAAGGAAAGAATTGACTGGGCAATTTTTCTAGTTTTTTATCTATCAGTCAAGTGTTGAGTTCGGCGAAAGAATGATTTACTGAGCAGCATAGTCCCTAACTGTAGCTATATTATGGCAACTCGTCCAAACTTTATCTGTTTCGTCCTCGTCTTTAAAATATAGAGGCAACCAGAAAACTGGTGGCAGAATCAGTATCAAAAAGTTTTTAATACTGATTTAGAGAGTTAAGAAAGGTTGCTCTCTAAACTCTGTGTTTACAGTTTGTTACAAGGAGGTGGCCAGTATGCGTAACAAAATATATGTGATACTGAGTGTTGTAGCTTTGCTACTGACGTTTTCTGTTCCAATCTTTGCACAGGAGATAAAAGCTTCTCAAAGTACTATCAAAACTTTAACTGTTACTGTAGAAATGGAAGGGAAAGCGAATATACCTTTTCTAGATGAGAAAGACTTTTTGGTTTCAGAAAATGGTCAACGTCAAGAGGTAATTTCTGCTGTTGCAGCATCGAGTGGAAATGCTCCTCTCAATCTCGCCATAGTGATTGAGGAAGGATTGCCACAGATTAATAGAGAGATAAATGCTCTAAAAGAGTTTGTAAAAGGTCTTCCAACTGGCTCTCAAGTAATGATCGCTTATGTACAGAATGGCCGCCTTGCTGTACAGCAACCCTTTACATCCAGCCTCACTGAAGCATCTGAAAAATTTAGGGTTGTTCCTACTTTAATGGGCAATTACACCAGTCCTTATTGGGGACTAGTTGAAAGTATGAAGATGTTTAACGGTTTTAGAGAAGGTCGTAATGAGGTTCTTTTCATATCGAAGGGATTAGACCCATTCTACGGTTCCAACTCTAACCCATCTGCAAACCCTGCAATAGAACAGGCAATAGCTATTGCGGAGCGTGAGAACATAACAGTTTTTGCTCTTTACTCACCACGAGCGGATCAGCTTTCCTCTGTTGGTGGTAGAAGACGTTTTCTAACAGTTCAAGGTCAGAATGCACTGATATACATGGCAGAAAGAACAGGTGGAGAAGCGTTTATTGGAGCAGACGGTTATGTAACCTTTGACGCTCCATTAAAAGAGTTTGGCAAGCTTCTTGACCAGCAATACCTAATTACTTACAGGTCTTCTATGCAGACTGGTAAGTATAGAAGCATAAAAGTTAAGACCGACTACTCTAATGTCAAGATCAGAACAGTAAAAGGATACAATTTTTGATAGTGAAAAAGGGGAAGGGTTTTCCTTCCCCATAAAGCTTTCTATATTCCTCCAAATAAGCTCTATAAAATTTTTTAAGTTGGTTATGTTGTGAGAATATGTAGTTATAATGTCTCTAAACAACCGTATTAAAAATCTGGGTGTCAAACATGGAGAATAACTATCGCCTGCCATCGATTTGGATCGTTTGGCTTTCTGTTGCCTCACTTGGAGTAAGTTTTTTCGGACTTTTTTTGGTTCTTGCACCAACACTATCAACAAACTCTTTTTCTTTACTTGTCTATGCTGAGCCTGATCGTATTTCTAGATTTGGAACTGAGGCTGTTAATTATATCCAACTTACACATGCAGTTATGGGAGCAGTGATGTTCGGTTGGGGTGTGATGATGCTTCTAATAGTCCGTACCTTATTTTTGCGTGGGTTGCCAGAAGTTTGGTCTATTCTTGTAGTTTCTCTTATTTCTTGGTTTGTGCCAGACACAACTTTCTCTTTGTGGTCTGGTTTCTGGCAAAATGCAGTACTCAACCTTCTCTTCATGGCTCTATTTTTTGTGCCACTTGCAGCCACACGTCCTTTTTTTAAGCCAGCTTTGAAGTAGAAAACTCGACTACAAGTTGGAATAATAAAAATTGATATAGTTGGCTATGAAGAGCTTCGGCTGTCGTGCTAACATCAGTCCCACTGTAGAGTTACAACCATCTCTACTTCTCTATTTTCAGTCAAAGGTTTTCTGTAATCTCATGGATAAGTTTAGGATCATTGGGGGTAAGCGTTTAGAAGGCCGTGTAAGCATTAGTGGAGCAAAAAACTCTGCACTACCTTGTATGGCTGCGTCTCTGCTTACTTCTGAAAATGTTGTGCTCCACAACCTTCCCTATGTTCGTGACATTATAACTATGCGCCGTCTACTTGAAGATATGGGCTGTATGGTTCTAATGCCAGAACGTCACACCCTCAAAATAGATGCTTCAAATATAAAGTTCTTTGAAGCTCCTTACGAACTAGTCAAAACAATGCGTGCATCGGTTCTAGCGCTTGGTCCATTAGTAGCACGTTTTGGTCAAGCAGAAGTCTCTTTACCAGGCGGATGTGCAATTGGACAGCGACCTATAGACCTTCACTTGAAGGGTTTAGAAATGTTGGGAGCAAAGATAGAACTTGTTGGAGGAAATGTTATTGCAAGAGCCGACAGGCTCAAAGGTAATAATATAGTTTTTGAGAAAGTAACTGTTACTGGCACAGAGAACATGATGATGGCTGCTGTATTGGCTGAAGGTGTTACAGTTTTAGAAAATGCAGCAAGAGAGCCAGAAGTTACAGACCTTGCTATTTTGCTAAACAGAATGGGTGCTCGAATAACTGGTGTTGGTAGTTCTACATTGAAAATAGAAGGCGTTAGTAAGCTACGCGGTGCAGAGCACACAATAATTCCTGATAGGATAGAGGCTGGTACCTTCCTTGTTGCAGGTGCTATAACCAAAGGTTCGTTAGAAATTACCGAGTGTAATCCAGACCATATTGCCTCTGTTATAGATAAGCTTTCTGAAGCAGGTGTTAAAATAGAACGCCTCAGCGATGTAGCACTCAGAGTAGAGACTAATGGAAAGATAGTAGCTAAAGATATAACTACTGAACCTTTTCCAGACTTTCCTACTGATATGCAAGCACAGTATCTAGCACTGATGACACAAGCAGAGGGCAGTGCTGTTGTCACCGAAAACATCTTTGAAAATCGATTTATGCACGCAAGTGAAATGATGAGGATGGGTGCTTCTATAACTGTTAAAGGCAATCAAGCAATTATTGAAGGTGGAAAGCAATTGACAGGAGCAAAAGTTTTGGCTTCAGATCTTCGTGCCAGTGCCTCATTGGTAATTGCTGGACTAAATGCTGATGGAGAAACTATAATTGACCGCGTTTATCATATCGACCGTGGATATGACAAGATAGAAGAAAAGCTCTGTAAAGTGGGTGCATCAATAGAAAGATTTAGAGATTAGATAAAAACTAGAGGCATACTTTATGAACTGTATTTTCTGTTCAATAGTAGAAGGTAAAATACCTGCAAAGATTGTTTATCAAGACACCGAAGTCATAGCTTTTCATGATGTTAGTCCTAAAGCTCCTACACATCTGCTTGTAATCCCTCGCGAGCACATAGATTCGTTAAATGGCGCAAAAGCAGAGAATGAGACTTTACTAGGCCACATACTGCACGTCTGCTCGCAAGTTGCAAAAAATCTCGGTTTGGCAGAGAGTGGCTACAGAGTTGTAACAAACACTGGTGCAGGTGCTGGCCAGAGTGTTTTCCATATACACTTCCACCTTCTTGGTGGACGAACACTTGGTTGGCCACCAGGCTAAGGCAAGTAGACTCAGCTACTTTTCTGTTTTGCAAGACTGTTTCTTTCCCAGAAAACGTTGTTGTAGTAGCCTTGTATGTTTTTATTAACAGTAGCCAGAGCAAGCCGTTTTTGGGCTATACAACAGTAGTGCTCATCTATCTCTATTCCAATAAAGTGTCGATTTAGCTTTTTGGCAACTGCCGATGTAGTTCCAGAACCGAGAAAAGGATCAAGTATCAAGTCACCTTCATTGCTGCTTGCAAGTATAAGTTTTGCTAGTAGTTTTTCTGGTTTTTGAGTTGGGTGCTCTGTATTTTCAGACATAGACCAGAAAGGAACAGTTATATCTGTCCATAGGTTTGAAGGATAAGTAAGACGAAAACGACCAGTTTCATTACTTTCCCAATCTTTTGGCTGACCGTTTTCATTTGTATAAGGAGCTATGACTTGGCGTTTGAGTTTTACAGATTCTAGGTTAAATATATAGTTATGAGACTTGGTAAAGTACCAGATATCTTCTGAACAGTTTTTCCAGTTGTTTTTTGCTCCTCTCCCTTTTTCTCGTTCCCAAGTAATGCGGTTTTGAACTTGAAAATATTTTGCCCCTACTCGGTGTATTGCAGCAGATGATCTCCAATCACCACAAATATATATAGAAGCTGTAGGTTTAAGCAGTCTAACTGTGCAACTGAGCCAAGAATCGAGCCAATTTTCATAGTCTTCTAAAGATATTTGATAAAAACAGTTTTGGTTAAAAGTTTTAGAAATATTGTAAGGAGGATCGGCAAAAAGAAGATCTATAGAGCTTTCTGGTAGATATTGAAGAACCTGAAATAAGTCTTGGCAGATGACTCTGTCAACTACATCTTCTACGGATTTTAATTCGTGTAAATTTAAAAACTGTTGTTTGTAAAAACTTTTTTCATCTTCTGTTAAGGTAATAGTTTTATTGCGCGATACCAAAAGCTTATCTCTGCCCTTCATAGTGGTCTGATTTTAAGAAGCAAAATAGTACCGATTTACAGGAGAAAAGGCAAGGTGCGAAATGAAATTTCTTAACACTTGAGCTACTCCACAAAATTCTTGAGTGGCTCAAGTGTTGAAGCTTCTATTCTGTTATGACAACGCGCTCGATAGTATCTCCACGGACTATCTTATCGACTACGTCCATGCCTTCAACTACTTGGCCAAAAGATGTATAAGTTCCATCTAAATGCGGCTGTGGAGAGTGGCAGATGAAGAACTGGCTTCCTCCAGTATCTTTACCAGACAGAGCCATTCCAACTGTTCCTCTCAAGTAAGGCTTTAAATTCATTTCACATCGCTGCTGAAATCCTGGCCCTCCGTTGCCATCTCCTCTTGGATCTCCAGCTTGAACAACAAAATTAGGTACAACACGATGAAAACTTATTCCATT
Organism: Blastocatellia bacterium; assembly: GCA_016789295.1. Taxonomy (GTDB): domain Bacteria; phylum Acidobacteriota; class Blastocatellia; order Chloracidobacteriales; family JADJPF01; genus JAEUQL01. Next base: position 7,849 of record JAEUQL010000126.1, read on the forward strand.
AAAGAAGCCTTTTTTTGCAAGCTGCATAAAATTATAGACAGTTACAGGTGAGTCACGTGTAAACATCTCTATCTTGAGACTACCTTTTGAAGTAATCAACTGTGCATAGACGGGTTTGGTTCTTTCGGTGAGTGCCCAAACTTCTGCATAAAACTTTGAATCATGGCCAGTCTTGACTCTGGCTACTGCATTGTCTTGGTTGCCTGAAGTTACAAAACGTAGAAGCTCTGATGCTTGACGGCGTACAAGATAGTCAGGATCTTTCAATATGCCTTTAAGAAACTCTGCGGTTTCTGGTTTAGGAAATTTTGCAACAGCAGCTACTATTGCCAGTTTTGCATCATTCATTGTATCAGCAGATGCTTTCATAAATGCAGATGTTAGAGCTTCAAAGTCTTCATCTTTTCGCGAATCTCCAAGCATTTCAGCCGCAGTTGCTCTAACTATTACATCATCAGCTTTTAACTCATCTAAGAGAATTTTGTGTAAGTTTGGGTGTTTAGCTTTTGCTGCTGATTGTGTAATTGTAGGTATTGCTCTTGGATCTAACTTGCCAAATTTATCTTGAAAAAGAATCTCATCTATAGCTTTGATACCTTTTTCTGTTGCTAGTTCTCCAAGTCCAACAGCAAAGTTTGAGATAGATTGCCAGTCACCAGACTTGATCTCTACAGACTTGTCATAGTCAAAGAACGCCTCCTCGCCAAACTTGGCTATTGCTACTTCTGTTTCTTGATTTGCACCTATCCTACCGGTTGGGATAGTTCTTATCTGTTTGAGTAACCCAAGTGAAGTAGGTTCTTTGAGCAGTCCAAAAGAAGAAGAGAGGACTAGGAGTTGGTTGAGTTCAGAGCTGAGAGTTGGCTGTTTAATGGTCTTATCTTTAGAATTTTCTGCTACAGACTTTCTATATTGATCCAACAGCTTTTGACCATAAGCTATTAGTGCAGATACAGCCTGTTTATCTCCTATTGCTCCCAGTGCTCTTATAACACTTACTTGTACTTGGACATCGCTATCTGCAAGTACTGCTGTAAGATCTGTAATAGAGTCTCTACTTTTAGCTGCTCCAAGGAGTTTTGCTGCAGCAGCTCTTGTATGTGGATTTGAATCCTTGAGTAAAGAAGAAGCAGTTGTAATAACTGTTTTTGGTGCTTTACCAGGGTTTGAAGTAAGTATGCGGGCAAGAGCATTTGTAGCGGTAAACTTGATCTCTGCGTCTGATGATAGAAGTTGCTGTGCTATTGGTTCTATAGCTGCTTCTGGATGGATGCGCATCAGTGCATTTATAGACATAAAAGTTAGCAGGG